>NZ_JAOSIT010000017.1:0-12455 GCF_030586975.1 Candidatus Phytoplasma gossypii
GGATAATATTTAAATTGATAAACTAGTTTTTTAACTAAAGGTAAATGTAATATTATTAATTGTTCGCGTAACTTAAAATTACTTTTATCTTTTAAAAAAAGTAAAAATAATGTTTTTCGATTCATGATTTCCCTTTCTAAAAATATTTTTAGAAAAGCTGAAGTTTCACTTTTTATTCTTTTTAAAAAATAAAAAGACCAACTGATAAGTTGATCTTAATGATTATTAAGTAATTATTTAGTTGTAATACTTTTGGGGTGCAGTGCGAACATCCGAAAACATTCGAATATATTACAAAATCGATATGTAGTTTGATTACTTTTAAATATTTATCATATCAAT
Organism: Candidatus Phytoplasma gossypii; assembly: GCF_030586975.1. Lineage (NCBI taxonomy): Bacteria > Bacillati > Mycoplasmatota > Mollicutes > Acholeplasmatales > Acholeplasmataceae > Candidatus Phytoplasma > Candidatus Phytoplasma gossypii. Next base: position 343 of record NZ_JAOSIT010000017.1, read on the forward strand.
ACGAAAAAAATCATTTATGTGAAGATTTTCAGGATAAGAATATTAATAATAATTTTATTTTATCTGTAAATTTATTTTGGTCTTCTTTGATTAACCAATTAATAAATAAGCAATTAACCGAATCAAAATTAATCGACAATTTACATGAAGCTTTTTATAGTATCGATATTTCTAATAATACTAAATATCAATATTTATTTAAAGAAATAAATTTATATAAAAATAATATGATTTCATTAAACTTTGATTTTCTGTCGAATATAATGTTAATTATTCATCAAGTATCGATTAATAATTTAAATACATTATTTCAAAAAGTTATTTTAGAATATCAAAAACAAAAAATGTATAGTCATAAAATGGCTTTTAATTTAGATTTTTTTAACCATTTAATACCTGAACTGATTAAATCAAATTTATTAATAAATGCCAATATTTACGATATGACTTGTGATAACGATTTGGGATTAATATTAAATAAAATTGTTGATATATTAGAAATTAATCATAAACAATCCTTTAAAGGTAATATATATGGCGGTTGTATTATCTCAGATGATAATAATAATTTATTTACTCGTTATCATCCTATAGGTTTTGGTTTAGCTCGTATGAATTTATTATTAAAAAATCAAGAGTTACTTTGTGTTGATATTGAAAATAAAAAATTTTGTTTCCCGGAGTTAGATTTAATTATTTGTAATGGCAATGTATTAATAAAATATTATGAAAATCATCATCAAAAGTTTTTGCATAATAAAAAAAGAAGAGAAATTTTTCAGAAAAATATTTATCCCATGATGTTGAATTCATTATCATCTATAGGAAAAATTATTATATTTGGTAATGAAACTATTTTGAACTCTTTAAATAAAGATTTCGAATATCATCAAAATATAATTAGGCTAAAATCTGGTAAACATGTAGATTTAATAATTAAATTATTAGAAACTGGTTTTTTAACTCGTTTTTTTAGTTTTTTATTGGGATCAGATGATTTTGAATATGATTATTTGCTTTTATTACAAAAAAATAAAAATTTTTATGAAAAAGATATTTTTGGTATTAATTTAAATTTAACCAATCACACATTATCAAAGAATAATGATCTTAAAGAACCATCTTATTCTTCTTTAATTAAACAAATTATCTGTAATTATTCTTTGCGAAAACCTAATATTAATAATTCTAATTTTAAATATTCGTTTAATGAAATTTTAGAAAAATTTTATTATACATATCTTTTTAAAAATAATAATTTTGTTGCATTTGATGATTTGATTTTATTTAATTCTACCAAATTTTTCGATAACTTGGAATATTATTATAACCGTTCAAAAAGATGGTTAAAAATTATTATGGAATTATATTTTGTATATGCTTTTATAAAGATTATTTTAAAATTATTAAATAAATCTAATATTGTGATTTCATTTATTAAAAGTTATTGGTCTAATTTGATTTTAGGTGGTCCTTTAATTATTTATTTGTTTTCATCATTAACTATAATGTCTAAAAACATTAAAAATTATTTAATCAAAATAATGGCAATTTCAAATTGGCAAATTTTATTCTTTATAAATGTGATTTTTTATCTTATATTAAATTGGGAATCTTATATTAAATACAATTAACCGAGAAATTAATATTTTCTTAGTTAATTTATTATTTAACAATAAAAATTTTTTTATATGAATTAATTAATATCGGAGACATTGGTAGACCAAATATTCTTCCGTATTTTTAATCCATTATGCTAATTAATTTATCGCTTTCCGGTAATCACTTTTAAGCAAAATCTAAAGCCTTTAAAAAAAATTATTTAAAATTTGCTAATATTAAAAAAATTTAATTTTAATTTTTGAAATTTTTAAATAATTTTTGTAAAATTAGAATTATTTTGGAATATTTTTAGAAAAAGAAGAATTTTTTGAATTTTTAAAACAAAAAAGACTAACTATTAAGTTAGTCTTAAAGAATTTTTTAAAAGTAAAAAGTTTTAAAACTTTAGAAACACCTAAAAACTTACCAAAATTTATTAAGATTTAATTATGTGTAAAACTATAAAAAATCTACGGCATTGAAAAAATGATTTTTTTTGAAAAAAAATGGTTTGAGCTGCTTTACGTTTATAATTTTGATATTGCCAAGTATTATCAAAATGAATTTTTTCTAATTCATTTAACAATATTTTAGCTCCATTTTTTCCTACATCAATTTGTAATGGGTTAGTCGAATGATCCCAAATTTTACAATGCAACAAAAAATGTTCTAATAAATTACAATAAACTAAATTATATCCCATTTGATAACTAAAAGGAGCTTGTTGAGCAAATTCAGGATTAGATAACCCTTTCATTTCGTTTTCTTTAATATGATGTATTTGTAAACCTTCTGAAGATCTTTTAATATATTCATTTATTTGAGTACATTTCCGATTCAAGAAATAGTTTCCAGGTACTTCTCCATATGTTATCTAATAAAACTTCAATTATTTGATTATATGTTAAAAGCATCATATAAGGAATACTAAATTCTATTTGATTATTTTTGTTATTTTTGCAGTGTACTTGAATTAAAATATTTTCAATATCTTCCAAATGTTTTGAAATTATTTTTATTTTTTCAATAGAACATGAATTAAACTTGTTAGATAATACAAAACTATCGATTTTTTGTAATTCATAATAAATAGAAGGATAGCGAACTCGAATACTTTCATATATTTTGTTCATCAATGTATTGATATAATTTATTTTTTGTCTAATTTGTTGAGAAAATTGTTGTAATTTTCTTTTGAAAAAAAACAAACGAAATATTAATATTGAAATCGATATTATTGTAAAAATTATAACTAATAAAATAATTTTCATATTCTTTTTAATTAAAATATATTTTTTATCTTTTAAATTTTTACTTTTTTAATATTGAAAGTAATCAATTTAGTTGGAATTAAAAATTTTTTTATAATGCAAACAATATATTTTTTTATTCCTTTCGTTTAAAATTCATTTTATTAATAATTATTAAATTGTATATTTATATATTTATGAAAAAATAAAATTTTTGTATAATTGAAACTATTTTTTTATTTTTACGGAAAGTTTATAAAGATTATTCAACTATTTTTAATTTTTATCTAGATTATAAATTTAATTATAACTTAATTATTCATTATTTATTATCAATAAATAAAAAATAACAAAATTTTTTTTACAAAATAATTCATTTATACAAAATTTTGATGATAAAATTTTCTTTATTTAAATTTTTTTTGAATAATTTAATTTTGTGAATAATAACCATTTATAGCCGAAAAGATATATATGATCATCTTTATATGATCATCGTTATTATAATTTGGACAAGCCAAATGCAATCGTGACAAAAATTAACAGCATAATCACGGCAAAAACAAATAAAAATATTTAAAATTAAGTTATATAACATAATATAATTTTTAATTCAAAGTTTAATAACCAAATTTTTGAAATATATCAAATCATTTTAAAAAAGTTTTTTACTATTAAAAATAAAGCTAAAATCTATAATAAAAATAATAGCTCTTCAACAAAAAAATTAATAATCTATAGATAGTATGGATTTTTATGTTAATCACTTATAAATTAATCAATTAAGAGATATTTAAATAAAATCAATCCAAATCTAAAACAATGATGCTTAAAATCGAATGCATAATTATAATCAAATAAATGATATATAAAGAAATTTTCTATTTAAATTAATGTTAATTATATATAAATGTAAATAATTCGCAATAAATATTTTTATTAATACCAAATACTTCATTCTAAAGTATCAAAAAGGAATCTTTTTCTTTTTTATTATTAATGTTTTTTAAGGATTAAAATCTCAAAAGATGAGAACAAATAATCATAAAATATTTTCTACAATTAATTTTTTTAGAAAATATTTTAAAATAAGAATAAAGATAGAAAATTTTGTTATTTTTACAATTAAATTATCACTCAAAATGATTAAATTTAATATATCTTGATTAAAACCAAGTTAATAATCAAAAAAACTTGCCTTTTTATTGTTTTTCAGTTATTATAAAATTAATATTAAATCCGAAAAATTATTAAATATTTTATTTTTTTAAATAAATTCATTGGCATCTGTATATGATGCCTTTTTTAGTCAAAAAAATCTTGAAACAATAAATAGAATAAATAATTTAAAATTATTGCGTTTTCGGAAAATATTTAAATATGGTAATTAAATGAAATATGTCTTTAAAAATAACAAAAAATAAAATTAATTTTCTTTTGCTAACTAAAATTAACAATTTGCCCCCAAAATCTGGTTGTTATTTATTTAAAAATTGTTATAATAATATTATTTATATCGGAAAAGCCAAGAATTTATTTTCAAGAATTAAAAGTTATTTTTACTTAACAAATCATAATCCAAAAACTAATAATTTAATTCAAGAAATATGCGATTTAGAATATATTATTACTCATAACGAATTAGAAGCTTTTATATTAGAAGCTAATTTAATTAAAAAACATATACCAAAATACAATTTTAAATTATTAGATGATAAAAATTATGCTTATATTGAAATTACTAACGAAAAACATCCTCGTTTAAAAATTTCTTATTATAAAAAGGTTCCTACCAAAACTAAAGTATTTGGTCCTTATCCATATAACAATAGTATGAAAGAAACAGTACGTTTATTGCATAAAATTTACCCTTTAAGACGTTGTCAACCGATTCCCCAAAAACCTTGTCATTATTATCAAATTAATGAATGTTTAGGACCTTGTTGTCCTACTAATAAATCTATTGATTATTCTATAAATATTAGAGGAATTAATGATTTTTTGCAAGGCAAAAATAAAAATATTTTTAACAAAATTAAAAATGAAATAAAAATGGCTATTAAAACATTAAATTTTGAAAAAGCACAAGAATATCAAAAAATTTTAGAACATTTAAAAAATATTACTATTAAACAATTTATTGAATTAAAACCTAATCTAAGTTGCGATATTATTGGTTTTTGTTTTAATAAAAATGAAATTTCTTTGTATATTTTCAAAATGTATCAAGGAAAAATTCAAGAACATTATCAAGTAGTTTCCGAATATATCGATGATCCCATTGATAATATGATTACTTATTTACATTTATATTATCAAAATCATTTATTACCTAAAAAAATTCTTTTAAACCCATCTTTGATTAAGCAAAAACCAGAAATAAAAAAAATAATTAATACTAAATTTTCAGTCAAATTCAATAACGAAGAAAAACAAATACAAGAATTAGCTCAAAAAAACGCAGAAGAAAATTTAAATAAATATAATTTATTATATAGCGCTAAATTAGAAGCTACTACAATAGCTTTAAGTGAATTATCTAAATTGTATCAAAATAATATTAATCATATTGAAGTTTTTGATATTTCCCATTCTTTTGGTAAATATTTTGTAAGTGGCATTATTGTTTTTAAAAATTATCAATTGCAAAAAAAATCTTATTGCGCTTTTCGTATTAAACAAACTTATCCGAATGAATATAATTCTTTAGCGGAAGCTATTGAGCGTCGATATCAAAAGTTAATTAATCTTAATTTGCCTTTTCCAGATTTAATTTTAGTTGATGGCGGAATAGGGCAATTCAATATCAGTCAAAAAATTTTAAAAAATTTAATAAAGGAATTTAATTTAGGTGCTTTAAAAAAAAATAATAAACATCAATTGGAAAGTTTAATTTTACCTAATCAAGAGATTTTGTTAAATCAAAAAAGTTTTTTATTCCGTTTTTTATTTTTTTTAAGCGAAGAGGTTCATAATTTTACTATTAATTTTCATAGAAAAATTAATAATCAAGAAAATATTAGCAATCTTATTTAATTGAAAATTAAAAATATTTAAATTTTATATATTATAAAGGATATTTATGGCTAATCAAAATTTTAATTATTTACATGATAAAATTATAATTAAAGGTGCTCGAGAAAATAATTTAAAAAATATTGATGTTGAAATTCCCAAATTTAAATTAGTAGTTTTTACTGGTATTTCAGGTTCAGGAAAAACTTCTTTAGTACAAAATATTTTATATCAAGAAGGCAAAAGAATTTATTTAGAATCTTTAAATTTTTATGATCGGAAATTTTTCCAATTTACAAAAAAACCTGATATTAATTATATTTCAGGTTTAGCTCCGGTAATTAACATTGAACAAAAAAAAATTGTTAATAATTCTAAAGATACTGTCGGTACTATTACAGAAATTTATCATTATTTACAATTAATTTATGCTCATATAGGTGTTTATTACGATATACAAAACAATCAACCTTATCAAAAATATAATATAGAACAAATAATGAATAAATTATTAAATTTTTTTAACAACCAAAAAATTATAATTTTATCTCCATTGGATGATAGTCAAAAAAAGATATTTCACTCAATAATCTTAAAGTTCATGAAAGAAGGTTTTAATCGTTTTTTAATCAATAACAATTTTTTTACTTTTAATAACATTAAAGAAATTAATGAATTAGAAATACAGGAAATAAATAATATTTTTGTAATTATTGATCATTTAACTATAAATAATCAAATAACCTCCCGTTTAATTTCTTCTTTAGAATTAGCTCTAAAATTTCATAAACAGAAAATATTAATTATGCTACCAAATCAAGAAATACTATCTTTTGATTTAAATTATAATGATGGCAAAAATTCTTTAACTCAATTAGAAAATAAAATGAATTTATTTTCTTTTTATAAAAAAAAAGGAATTTGTAATCATTGTAAAGGTTTAGGAAGTATAATGGTTTTTGATGAAAAATTAATTTTAGATCCAAATAAATCTATTCTGAATGGAGCTATATTACCTTTCGAACAACCAAATAATCCTACAAAAAATCTTCAAGAAAAACTAAAAGATTTTTTAGATACGTATAAAATTGATGTTTATCTGCCTGTAAACCAAATGAATAAAGTTATTATTAATCTTTTATTGTATGGTTCTGATAACTTACCTAATGAAAGTTTAAAATTTCCTATCGGAATTATTCCTATTCTAGAATATTATCAAAAAAATTTTGCTAATTATGATAATATTCAAAATTGGTTAAACCAATTTAAATCTTTAACTGTATGTCCTCATTGTTCCGGAGCTAGATTAAATAAATATGCTTTAGCTTATAAAATTAATCATAAAAATATTTATGAATTGACCAATTTAACTATTAATGAATTCTTAAATTTCATAGAAAATATAACATTAAATTCAATAGAAAAAATCAAGATCCAAGATGCTTTAACGGCTATTAAAAAACGTTTAAATTTATTAAAAAAATTAGGTTTAGAATACTTAAATTTAAATCGAAACATTAGTTCTTTATCCGGAGGAGAAATACAAAGGATTAAATTAATTAATCAGCTGGCTTCTCGATTGACAGGAGTTATTTATATTATTGATGAACCATCTGTTGGTTTACATCCATATAATAATATTCAACTAATTAAAATTTTACGTCAATTAGTAAATCTAGGTAATACTGTGTTAATTATAGAACATGATCAAGAAATAATCTTATCTGCAGATTATATTATTGATTTAGGTCCTGAAGCTGGTAATAAAGGAGGTACTATTGTAAGTTATGGCAAAATAAATAATATTTTAGAAAATAAACATAGTTTAACAGGTAAATATTTAAAAAAAATTTATTCTTTTGAGAACATCATCAAACCAAAAATATCTTTTACAAATGTTCTTCAAATACGAAACGCTTATATTAATAATTTAAAAAATCTTAATATTGATATTCCTTTAAATATATTTATTGTGATTACTGGTTTTTCTGGTTCAGGCAAATCAACTTTACTTAATGAAGTTATATATAAAGGTTTGAAAAAAAATAAAAATTTAAACAAAAACGAACCCGGTGGATTTAATCAAGTGATTTTTTCAGAAAATAAAAATAATTTCAAAGATATTATTTATATAGAAGCACCAAATTTTAATAAAATTCTTAAATATCATTTAATTAATTATTTAGGAATTTCAGAAATCGTTAGCAATTTATTTTCTCAATCTCCGGAAGCAAAAGCTAAAGGTTATAATAAACGTCGTTTTATTCTAAATTCTGTTTCTGCTTTTTGCCATGCTTGTCAAGGAGAAGGTGTTAAAAAAAATTTTATGGTTTTTTTGCCTAATATTATAATTACCTGCGATCAATGTCAAGGCAAAAGATTTAATTCTGAAACCTTAACTATTAAATACAAAAATCAAACTATTGCTGATATTTATGAAATGAATGTATCTGAAGCATATACTTTTTTTTATAATCATCAAAAAATTAAAATTGCTTTAGAATTATTAATTAGTGTAGGATTAAATTATTTAAAATTAGGTAGCAAATTAGATCATTTATCAGATGGCGAAAAACAAAGATTAATTTTGATTAAAAAAATTTATAAAAATTATTTTTCAAAAAATATTTATATATTGGATGAGCCTACCAAAGGCTTACATTTTTTTGAAATTGAAAAGTTAATTTCTTTAATACGTGCATTAATTAATCAAAAAAATACAGTAATTATGATTGAACATAATCTAAATATTATTAAAAATGCCGATTATATCATCGATTTAGGACCTCAAGGAGGCAAAAATGGCGGTCATATTGTAGCTAAAGGTGATATAGAAGAAATTATCAATAATCCGGATAGCTATACTGGTCAATATTTAAAACAAATAAGGAATAAATCTCAAAATGAAATTTAAATTAAAAAGTTTATATCAACCAAGTGGCGATCAACCTCAAGCTATTAAAGAATTATTGAATAATTTTTCTAAAGGGGAAAAAGAACAAATAGTTTTAGGAGCTACAGGTACTGGTAAAACTTTCACCATTGCTAATATTATTAATCAACTTAATACAAAAACTTTAATAATTGCTCATAATAAAACTTTAGCAGGACAAATTTTTCAGGAATTAAAAGAAATGTTTCCTGAAAATAAAGTGGAATATTTCATTTCTTATTATGATTATTATCAACCAGAGTCATATATTGTATCTCGTGATATTTATATTGAAAAAGAAAAAATTATTAACGAAGAAATAGTAGAATTACGTCATAATACCATTAACGCTTTAATTGATCGTAATGATGTTATTGTAGTATCATCTGTATCTTGTATTTTTGGAATCGGGGATATCGAAGATTATAAAAATTCTATTTTGTATTTACATCAAAATCAAAATTATCCTATGGATGAACTATTTAAAAAATTAATAGAATTGCAATATTGTAGAAACGATTTACAATTAAAAAATGGTAATTTTCGTGTTCACGGTAACATTTTGGATCTGATAAATTCTAATTTAAAAAAAGAAGCAATTCGTTTAATTTTCGAAGATAATCAAATAAAAAATATTCAAATTTTCAATACGATAGATGGTACCATCGCAAAAGAATTAAATAAAGTTATTATTTTTCCTGCTTCTATTTACGCAACTAATCCTCAAAAATTAAAAGAAAGTATTAAAAGGATTAAAAAAGAATTAACTCAACAAATTAAATATTTTAAATCTCAAAATCAATTTTTAGAAGCTCAAAAAATTGAAACAAAAACTCAATATGATTTGGAAATGTTAACAGAATTAGGTTATTGCAAAGGTATCGAAAATTATTCAAGACATATATCTTTAAAAAAAAAGGGAGAACCGCCAACTACCTTGATTGATTATTTTGGTTCAAATTTTTTAATTATTATTGATGAATCTCATATTACTATTCCACAAATTAAAGGTATGTTTTTTGGAGATTATTCGCGTAAACAAAAATTAATTAAATATGGTTTTCGTTTGCCAAGCGCTTTAGATAATAGGCCGTTAAAATTTAAAGAATTTGAAAAAAAAATAGATAAAATCATTTATTTATCGGCAACACCTGGAAAGTATGAATTAAACAAGAATATTTCTATAGTGGAACAAATAATTAGACCAACTTTTATTTTAGAACCTCAAATTGAAATTAGATCAACTCAAAACCAAATACATAATTTATTTGAAGAAATAAAAAAACGCCAAATTAAAAATGAAAAAGTTTTGGTAACCACTATCAGCATTACTTTTAGTGAAGATTTAAGTTTTTATTTAAAAAAAATGGGTATTAAAGTGACTTTTTTACATAGCAAAATTCCAGCTTTGCAGCGTTTACAAATTTTACAAAAATTACGCATGGGAATTTATGATTGTTTAATTGGAGTTAATTTATTAAGAGAAGGTTTGGATTTGCCAGAAGTTTCTTTAATGATTATTTTAGATGCTGACAAAGCCGGATTTTTACGAAATGAAAGTAGCTTAATTCAAATAATTGGTAGAGCTGCTCGCAATATTCAAGGCAAAGTAATTATGTATGCAGATAACATTACAAAAGCTATGAAAATAGCTGTTGCTGAAACCAATAGACGCCGAATTATTCAACAAGAATATAATCAAAAATATCATGTTAATCCTAAAATTATTAATAAGAAACTAAATCTTAATAATTTGAGTCAAAATAATCAAAAAGATTTTATGAAGGAAATCAATCTTGATCCTAAAAATGTTACCAAAAAAGAATTAACTAAATTAAAAAAATTAATGAAAGAAGCTGTTAAAAAATTAGATTTTGATAAAGCAATTTTTTATAGAGATTTAATTATATCTATTACTGAAAAATAATTTAATTCTAAATAATTTTAGTTACTTAATTTATATTAATGTCAAATTAATTCATAAAAAGAATATAATTCTGTTTTAAGTTTATGTTTTTGAGCTTCTAGTATTCTTTTTGAATGTTCAATAAAATTAAATTTAATTCTTTCAAATTTTTGATAACGTTCTTGATTCGATTTATATTGTTCTTGCAAAAAATTAATTTTTTGTTGATATAATAATTTTTTTTCATCTACATTATTTGCATTTTTAAAAAAATTTTTGTTTAATTCTTCAATTCGCGATTGAATTAATGTTTGATTTTTAATTAAATGATTAATTTTTGTGTCTAAATCACGAATATTTTTTTCTCTTTTTATATTCACTTCTAAAGCGAAATTCCATTTATTTTTAATTTTTTCAATTATTTTTTTTTCTTCATTATTAATTTTATTTATAATGGAAAGTTTATTATAACAATTACTGGAAAAAATATACATTTGTATAGTTTCAAAATCTTGTAAATTAATTTTACATTTACTAAAATTTGATGAAATGTTGTTTGTGTCTGTTTTATTCTGGGATTTTTCGATCGTATCGTTTTTTAAAATTTGATATAAATGATAATGATTATTTATATTATTTTGCCTAATTAAAAATTTTATTACTAAAAAAATAAAAAGAAAAAATAAAAAAAATAACCTAAAAATTGAAATATTTTTATTAAAATTTAATGTCATTTGTTTTTGTGTCCGTTCCGAAATAAATTAATAAATATTGTATTAAATTTGATTTTTCTGGTTCTTTTATTAAATATTAAAATTGTTATACATAATATCAATCAATTTATTTTTTTGTAATTAATAATTATATTTAATAATTTTAATTTATTCGTAAAATTTAATTATATTAATTAAAAACCTAAAATAATTATTGGTGTATATTCATAATATCTAAACAATAATTACAAATTTCAAGTAACATCAGTTTGAAATTTTATCTTAAGCAAATAATAATTGATCTATTCTGAGGTTATTATTGATTTTTTCTGTCATTAATTTTTGAATTATTTGTCTTTTTTCTAAATTTAAAGAACATTACATTAACGTTATATTCTCTTATATGAGAACGTGAGAAAATAAGAAGCAAAAACGAATCAAAATCAAATATAAATATAATATTAATTTCAAGTTTATTAGTTAATAAGAATAGTTTATTAGTATTTCTATAGGTTTGATCTGTTGGCTATCTATTGTAAAATTTGCCTCTTTAAAACGAGAAAACAATTTTATTAATGAATTTAATAACTTTTTCTTTTAGTTTCCTCTGGACCATTTGGTTGCAGTAGTGTACAAGAAAGAGGTTATGTTCTTACATCTGCTGTTTCTTAGTTTATTGTTGACTCTTGCCCTTC
>NZ_JAOSIT010000018.1:0-11316 GCF_030586975.1 Candidatus Phytoplasma gossypii
GTTTTTCTGGTTTGAAAAAACTAAATATATTTTTATTAGGTTTGATAAGTTCTTTATATATTTTGTAAACTTTTTGATTTTGTTTATTGTATTTATAAATAAAAACATTTTTATAACAATCGCCGTTTATTTTTTATCAGTACTAGTGATTGGCGAGATTATTTAATATTTAGGAATTTTTGGTAACATAACTCAAAAAATATATATTTACAATTAAAAATTACTAATATAAAAGGGAGGATTATAATCTATTAATCCCCCCCTTTTTACCAAAAATATTCTATTATATAATCATATAAAAATTTTTATTTAATTCAAACTTAAATAATATTTTTCTCATAAAAACTTAATTTTTTTATAAGATAAATAAAATATTTTTCTTTACAAATGAATAGGTTTATCCACGGCTCCTAAAAAAGTTTCTAAATTTAATTCTGATAAAGTTGGATGAGGATGAATTATTTCTGTGGCGTTATACGCTGTACCATTAAAATGCATTAAAGCTCCGATTTCGGTAATTAATTCTGTAGCATTATAAGCATAAATATGCATACCTAAAATTTGAAGTGTATTTTTATCAACAATTAATTTTGCAAAACCTTCCAAATCACCATCAGCATGAGCTTTACCTATTGCTTGAACAGGCATTTTAGAAATTTTATAATTTAAATTACGTTCTTTGGCTTGTTGTTCTGTGCAACCAATAGAAGCTATTTCAGGAAAACTATAAATACATGAAGGAACATGATCATAATTAATAGGATTAATTTGATCTTTTAAATTTAAAGCATGATGTGCAGCTATAATACCTTCATGACTTGCAACATGAGCTAACATATATTTACCATTAACATCTCCAATAGCATATACATCAGATATAGAAGTTTGTAAAAAATTATCAGTCAAAATACCATTTCTATCCATAGTTAAATTTAATTTATCTAAACCTATTAAATTAGGTTTTGTTCCGACAGCCATCAAAATAATATCTGCTGTTTCTTGGCATAAATTTTGTTGATATTGGTAATAAACAGTATTTTTATCAATCTTAATTACATTAGTTTCTGTCATAACATTGATATTGGCATTTTTAAGATTTTTAGTATAAGCAATTATAATATCGTTATCCATTGAACTAATAATAGATTTTTGTTTTTCTAAAATGATCACTTCAGATCCGAATTTATTAAAAATAGTAGCAAATTCAACACCTATTATCCCTCCACCTATGATAATTATTTTTTTAGGAAAGGTTTCTAATTGTACTAATTCTTTACTGGTATATAAATATTTATCTAAATAAGATTCTTTAGCTCCTGGTATAGGAGGTATAAAAGCATGAGAACCGGTAGCTATAATAAGTTTTTTAGTTTTTAAAATTTGATTATTCACAACAACTTGATAAGCATTTACAACTTCTGCTGAACCAAAATAAAAATCAATTGATTTATTTTTTTTCAAAAGAAAAGCTATTCCATTAGTCAAAGTTTTCACAATTTTATCTTTACGTTGTAATACAGATTTCCAATCAAAAGAAATATTTTCTATATTATTTAATCCGAATTGACTAGCATTTTTGCATAAATCCCAAACTTTAGCACTTTTTAAAAAAGCTTTTGTAGGTATACAACCATAATTTAAACAAACGCCACCTATTTTATGTTTCTCAATTAAAGCCACTTTGGCACCTAACTGAGCAGCTTTGATAGCTGCAACATAACCTCCTGGACCGCCACCTATAACTAAAATATCATATATTTGTTGCATATCATTAAAAAACCCGCTTTACAATTGAAATATTTTTTAATTAAATAAATTTAAAACAAAATAATATAATAAAAATAAAATTTAAAACATTAATTTTTTTTAACATTTATTATTAGAAATTAGTCACTAATAAATATTCAAATATTCTTTTTAAATTCTTGTAAAATTATAAATTTATAAAAATATCATTAATAGAAAATTAATAAGTTTATTAACAAATACGAATAGATTATTTGCGTTTCTTTAATAAGATTTGTTTACCATCAAATATTAAAATCAGCCCCCCCGTTCAAACCGGACAAACAAGTTTCCAAGCACACCGCTTTCCCTAATTTACTCTCTTCCGAGAACTAATTTTGCCTTACAGCTATTCTTATTGTTCTTATTTTTCTGATATCATGTATTTGTTGGTTGATTATCTTCCGATGACAAACTTTACGCAATACCTTTATTCTTTTATTCATAATCCTTTGGTGATTTGCTTTGCGAATTTTCCCAATATGATAAATTTGGAGTTGGGTTGCTTTGTCGCAATTCTCACAACGTTTCGCCTTTAGACGGTCAGTTAGATTCGTACAACCTTGGAATATGTATTTGTTGGTAACATCGAGATTTTTCTTATAGTTGCGCATTTTTTTTGATTTCATCCCAAGAATAGATGACCCATGGTTCATATTGAGTTTTCCTTTTATTAATATAAGAAATATCCCAAGTTGAACCTATCTTAAGTTTCTTCCAAGTTCTGGCAATTGAAATTTTCCGTTTTCTTACCAATGTCTTCAAACAGCTATCTTCAGCTAGATAATTTAGATGGGTTAAAACACCGAGATTGTTAGCTAAACAAAAGTATTGGATAATTTCTCTAACAATTATTTTATAGGTCTGGATTATTTCTAATTCGTCTCTATCTGCTAATGTTTTGTCGTGTTTCACCTTCCTATTCCTTAACCAATTGTATTCTACTCCATATTCTTCAGCTTTCGATTTGGAAATTTGTATTTAAACCTTGCCATTTAAGGAATTCTTTGCGGCTTTCTCTTTGCGAGTTTTATTAGTGGGGTTTACCTTTATCATGTAGAATAGAAACCTAGTTCTTTTGTTGGCTTTGATAATTTTTAATTTGTTGTTTGTGCTGATGGTAAGTTTTAAATCCTATGATAGCTATCGAGTTACTTGGTTTTTAATTCTTTCAGCTTGGTCATATTCACCTTTAACGCCAATGATAAAATCATCAGCATAGCAGATATATTCAACTCTTGGTTTCGGGTTTAGGTTGATAAGACAATCGATCTCCAGTTTGTGGTGTTGGTTTTTAAGCCATGCTTTCCAGTATTCTGGGTTACTCTCTTCCTAATTAGCTTTCCCTCTTTAATTAGCTATCACATTTTTAAGTCAATGTAATGTAAGTATACATTGGCCAACAAGGGGGAAACAATCCCTCCTTAGGGAGAACCGGATAAGGATTTGTATTTGATACTATCTTCTATGGAACCGGCTTTCAGCCATTTGTAAATGGTTGAAAGGATTTTATTCTTTCTAATGAACTAATTTAAGGTTCTCATGATAATCTCGTAATTGATCGCATCAAATTAGCCTTTTAAATCAATTTTGACAATATAATCAATTCCTTTAAATCTTTGTTTGACACGTTTAATGATGTCATGACAAGATTTTTTGGTTCTAAATCCAAAGTTCCATTCCGAGAAGATATTTTCGAAATAAGGAGTTAGGAGTTGTTCGAGACATTTCTGTATCAACCGACCTTTGATGGCGGGTAAGCCCAAGGATCTGGTTTTTTTTATTATCATCGGGAATAAGGATTCTTTTGACCGGTTTCGGGTTGTAACCGTTGTTGACGTATTCCAGATGGTATCTTTTTAGTTTCTCTAAATTATTTCCATTGATGGTTTTATTGTCAATTCCGGGGGCACCCGCTCCTTTGTTAGTGTCTATTGAATGCTGTTAACGTATTATAGAAATTATTCATTCCTTTCTGGAGTTCTCTTTTTAAGAGTAACCGTTTGATGAACAATATTGAATTTTATTCAATGTTCGTGAAAGTTTAGTTTCTGGTGAAACCTTCGTTGACATAATTTATCAACTCCTTTCTTGATGCCATTAAATTTATTACATCTTCTTATCTTTCTTAGGATTATCCCAAGAATCATTTGGTAACAAAATCATCTTGACTAACTACTTCCATCACGAACCACTTTTGTCATTATTTCTTGTTTCCTTTGAGAAAATGTTCTTTATCACTCTAGTTCTTAATGAGATAAAACAACATTTATTTCTTTTAAAGCTACCTTATTAATCTCACAACAAATACTAATAGTATATTTTTATAGATTATAAATCAAAATCATAATTATAACTTTATATAAAATTCATCAAATAAACGATAATATTTTCGATAAAATATTTTTATAATTATTCAATCAAAACCGATGGATTATTAAATAAATCTTTAAAAGAACTTAAAAATCTAGATGCTATACCGCCATCTATAATACGATGATCAAAACTTAAAGACAAAGGTAACATGTAGGCTTTTCCAATATTACCGTCTTCCAAAACAACAGGTTTTAACTTCATTACACCCATACCTAAAATAGCTACTTGAGGAAAATAAATAACAGGAGTTCCATAAGAAACCCCAAATGTTCCCCAATTACTTAAAGTAAAAGTTCCATCATTAATATCTTTATAAACTAATTTTTTATCTCGAGTACGTTGAGATAAATTTTGAATAGATTCTGCAATTTTCCAAATATTTAAATTATCAGCATCTTTAATATTAGGTACCATTAAACCATCATCAGTATCTACAGCTATACCTAAATTAATATATTTTTTAATTATAATTTCTTCTTTTTGATCGTCAAAAGTAGAATTAAAAATAGGAAATTGTTTTAATAATTGAACTAAAGCTTTTGAAACAAAAGCTAAATAAGTTAGTTTTATATTTGATGTTGAATTTTTAGATTTTAATTCAGCTCTTAAATCGACAACATTATTCATATTAAATTCTTCCATTAAAGTAACATCTGGAATAATAGCTTTAGAAATAGACATTTGTTTTGATATAGCTTTACGTAAATTAGAAATTTTTTGAACTTCTACTCTATCAACATCTTGAAATTTATTATTTTTTTTATCTACATCTGACATATATTTCATCCCCTTGTATTATTTAAATTTATAAATATGTTTATTTTTCGTTATCTATTTCTATAACCGCTAAAACTTGATCCAATTCTACTTGATCTAAAGGAGAACATTTTATTTCTAAAATAACGCCATCTACAGGAGAAAGTAATGTATCAGATAACTTGTCATTTTCAATTTCAAATAATCCTTGACCTTCTTTTACTTTATCTCCAACTTTACAAAGACATTTGGTTATAGTTCCCTCATGTAAACCTTCACCTAAATCATGAAATTTAAATTCATACTTTTGTTTATGTTTCATAACAATTAAACCTACTTCTTTTTTGATTTTGTGTACAATAAAAAAACAATTATTATTTTATTTATAATCCGAAATACTAGAATGCTTATAATATTTAAAATATAAACTCATTTTTTATAACTTATCAAACATTTTTCTAATATAATAAATAATTTTAGTAGGATTTAAAACTTGATGATATTCTCCTCTAGCTAAAGGAGTTATAATATCGTGGCCTGTAATACGTACAGGAGCAGTTTTTAAAGCATCAAAAGCATATTCATTTACTAAAGTAATTATTTCTCCTGCCGGACCATAAGTTTTAGTAGCTTCATGAGCTACTACTATCCTACCAGTTTTTTTCACAGATTGAACAATAGTTTCTTGATCTATAGGAGTAATACTTCTTAAATCAATTAATTCAACAGAAATATTATCTTTTTGCAAAGATTCAATAGCATTTAAAATCACAGGAATAGCAGATGACCATCCTACTATAGTAACATCAGAACCTTCTTTAACTACTCGAGCTTTACCAATTTCTATTTCATAAGGTTCTACAGGCACTTCTTCTCTACGAGCACGATATAAAACTTTTGGTTCTAAAAAAATCACAGGATCATTACATTTTATAGCAGATATCAATAATCCTTTAGCATCGATAGGATTAGATGGGACTACTACATGTAATCCTGGAAAAGAAGCTAACATACCTTCGATAGATTCAGAATGATGTTCTAAAGCTTTAATATTACCTTGTATTGTAGTTCGAATTACCATTGGAACTGTAAAATTTCCACGAGTACGATTACGTAATCTCACAGCATGACAAAATAAATCTTGTAAAGCTGGAAAAATAAAACCTTCAAATTGTATTTCTGCTATAGGACGAAAACCAGCTAAAGCTAATCCGATACCACTACCTAAAATACTAGATTCTGAAATAGGAGTATTAAAAACTTTTGACCTCCCGTATTTATTATATAAACCTTTAAGAACTCTAAAAACGCCACCTAAATTTTCAACATCTTCTCCAAACAAAATAACTTTCGGAATATTCTCTAACGCATAATCTAAAGTATGATTAATAGCTTCTAACATATTCATTTTTATAAAAGCCATAATTTTATTTCCCTTCTTCTGTTGATTTTAAAAATAATTCATAATCGTGTAACTGATTTTTTAATTGAGAAGTCATATTTTCATAAGTATGTTCGAAAACCTCTCTTGGTTCTACTATATTAGCGTAAGTTAAAATAGATTTATGAGCTTCTTTGATTTTCTCGATAACATCATTTTTAATTTTATTAATCAAATCATCTGTTAAAATATTTTTATTCATTAAATATTTTTGAAATCTTAAAATAGGTTCTTTTTTAAACCATTCTTCTTCTTCAACTTTAGAACGATATAAAGAAGGATTGTCGTTGGTAGTATGCCCTAATAAACGATATGTATATAATTCCAACAAAGAAGGGCCATTGCCGTTTCTAGCAGATTCAATAAAATGTTTGGAAGCGGTATAAACAGCTAAAATATCATTACCATCAACTCTTATACCAGGTATACCAAAAGCAATAGCTTTTTGAGCTAAACTTTCAGCATAACAAGCTACTTTTCTAGGGGTAGAAATAGCATATTGATTATTTTGAATAGCTACTACCAAAGGAACTTGAAAAACCGCTGCATAATTCAAACCTGCCCCAAATTCTTCACTCGCAGTACCGCCATCTCCAATAGTTGCTACTGTAACATCCTTTTTATTATCTAATTTACTAGCTAAAGCTAATCCAGCACCTATATTTATAGAACTACCAATAATAATATTAACAGGCAAAATACGTTTTCGAGAATCTATAGCTGAACCTCTTTCATTACCATACCAATAAAGCAAAATATTTTCTACAGAAACGCCACGATATAAAAACATTCCTAAATCACGAAAATAAGGAGAAATCCAATCATTATCTGCACAAGCTGCAGCAAGACCTATCTGACAAGCTTCATGACCTGTGTTTAACACATAAGAAAGCATACGTCCTTGACGCTGATATTGAAAGGCTGCTGTATCTGTTTCTCTAGTAAAAACCATAAATTCATACATTTTCAATAATTCTTCATTTGATAAATTAGGTTCAAATTCAGGATTAATTACAAAACCTTTTTCGTCTAAAACTTGAAACATAGGTTTTTGTTCTACATTATATAAAAAATCATCTATCTTTTTAAACAAAATTATAACTCCTTTATTTAACTTTCTAAATAATAATAAATATTAAATTATTTAACTTAAATTAATTTAAATAAAATCATAAAAAAACTCAAATTATTTAATCAAAATTTGAGATACATTCACTTCAATTAGTTGATTGGTTTCTATTTGATAATCAATCATTTTGTCATTCAATTCATCGGAGTTTAAAATCGGTATAACACCAAAATACAAAGATAACCAAGATGCTTCTTTAAGATTTGCAACTACAGCTAATATTGGAAAAGCAGAATGAAACTTAGAAATAATACAAGCATCTGAAAAATTATTGACTAAAATAGCTTTAGCATTTGTAATGTTAGCTAATTCAATTGCACCTAATAAAAATTTTTCCCTCCAAATTTTAGGTTCATAATAATTCAAAAAAACATCATAATCTAAAAATTTTTCCGCACTTTTATTAATATTATACATATATTGAACAGATTCTAAAGGATAATTTCCTGAGGCACTTTCGCCAGATAACATAGTAGCACTTGTGCCCTCTCGAACCGCATTGAAAACATCTGAAATTTCGGCTTTAGTAGGGCGGGGGTTTTTTTGCATAGATTCTAACATTTGAGTAGCTACAATTACCAGTTTACCTTTCTGAAGACATTTATCAATAATTTCGCTTTGATATAAAGGAACTAAAGTGCCATCAATTTCGATTCCCAAATCACCTCTAGCAACCATAATACCATCTGAAATAGCTAAAATTTCATCTATATGATCTATACCTTCTTGATTTTCTATTTTAGCAATAATTTTAAGATTATCACATTTATTCGATTCCAAAAGATCTTTAATATCTTGTATATCTTGAGCATTTCGGACAAAAGAAGCCGCGATATAATCATAATTTTGTTCAATAGCGAACAAAATATCTTTTTTATCTTTTTCCGACAAAAAAGGAATATTTAACTTAACACCAGGAACATTAACACCTCTTCGAGATTTAACTAAATGAGTATTTTGGGCTTTTGTGATTAACTCTTTTGTCGAATCATCCTTTTCAATCACTTGCAAAGATAAATAACCATCATCAATATTAATAAAATCACCTATATGTAATTCATTATAAAAATTCGGATAAGTTACAGAAAAAATTTTACTATTACCCAAAACTTCTTTTGAAGAAATTCTCACCAAAGAATCTTTATTTATTAAAACATTACCATCAAAATTATGAGTTCTAATTTCAGGACCTTTAGTATCTAACATTAATGCTACATACTTATTTAATTCTTGATTAATAGTTCTAATAATAGAAATTATTTTTTTACTAACATCATAATCAGCATGAGAAAAATTAAATCTAGCAACACTTAAACCATTAAAAATCATCTTTTTCAAAATTGTTTCAGAATAACAGGAAGGCCCTAAAGTGCAAATAATCTTTGTTTTATTCATAAATAATCATATCCCACTTTGCTTTTTTAAATTTACTTTAAAAATTAATCTAAAATTAAAAAATATTTTTACGTTTAAAAACCGATCATGATTAATAATTCAATAAAAAATTAAAATTACTACTATATTATAAATCTTTTTTTATTATTTGCAAATCTATAAAATTAACATATTTTAATAATTCTATAAAAATTATTTATCAAAAAAATATCCAAAATCAAAATTCCTAAATTATTATATTTTTAGATTTAATATAAGTTAATTTATCCTGTGAATAAAGAAATTAAATTAACAACAAATATTAAAATAAAAAAAGAAAAAAAATATTTAGTAATAATAAAATTTCTCATATTTTGATAACGGAATAAATCTATCAAAAAAGAAATTAATATAATAATTCCATCCGCAAAAAATAAAATATAATGTAAATTCAAATTAAATTTTTGTTTTAATAGTAAAAATATAATGTCAGTTCCGCCAGTAGAAGAGCCACTAGAAAAAATTAAACCACAACCAATTCCTATACAAAAACTTATAATTAAAGAAATAACTAAAAGCTTTAATAAGTTATTTTTCTTAATAAAAACTGGTAATAAATTAATGAAAAAACTCTTATCAACAGAATTTTTAGATAAAAATTTAATAGACCAAGTAAAAATTAAATTAAAAAAAATAGTAGTTATGAGAAAAAAGCAAGTATTAGGTAACCAAAAACCAAAAAACAACATAATAATTAAGCGAGAAACGATAATGCCTAAGGAATTACTAAAAAAATAATTTTGTTTTTTAGTCAAGCGATTATACAAAAAAACTTTGTCTAAAAAAAGCAAATTACTTTCCAATCCGCCTACTATAAAGTCTTCAGCTAAAATAAAAAAATAAATACTAAAAATTAACAATAATAAACCTAATATAATTTTCAAAATCGAAAATAAATAGAGAGAAAAAATATCATTTAACATTAATTTATAAAAAAAAGATAAAAATAACATAATCAAAATAAAAATTAATGAAATAATAATTTGTATAAATTTACTATTTTTCTTCATTTAAAAATATTCCAGACCTACCTTTCTTGTCTATAAATTAATATTTTGTTCGAGAAAATTTTTAATATTTTAAAATTAAAAATAATTAAAACATAAATAAATGGCGTGTTTTTTTGGATCGATTCATAAAAAAACAATAAATAAATATAAAAGTGACTAATATTTCAACATATTAGTCACTAAAAAGCATGAATAACCTAAAATAAATACAAATAATTGCATATATGTCCCTATTTTTTATATATAAAATTATATAAAATAATAACCAGAAGATATATTATATACAATCCAATGATAATAAGATAAATTAATCAAATTAATAAAGTAAAAACGAAAACACATATTCTTAAAAAAATAAAAAAATATAAATCTAAAAAATTAATCACATCATAATCGAAACAAAATTAATTTAAAAAATAATATAAAAATACGGATAGATTAATTGCGTTTTATTCAGCAATTTATATTTGCTGTTTTATCTACAATCAGCCTCCGTCCAAAAAGTGCAAGTAAATTTCCAAGCAAAACACCGATTTCCCTAATTAAATTACTTTCTTCTTTCGCCCTATAAGAGTGATTAACTCTCTCTTCTCGGTAAGCCGATTAACTAAATTATATCAAATTTAGGTATTACGCTTACGACTACTAAGAAGATTCTTTGTCCTTGACCGTCCGGGGTTTTATTTCCGGATTAGTAAACTTAATTACTTAGTTTTAGGATTCTCCAAGTTACGCTAAATTTCGACCTTAATTCCTTAGGTGAAGTATCCTCTTTAGCGAGACTGATTCCAGGTTTTATCTGATAAACTACTCAATACTATATCCTTATATTAGTAGCTTCTGAACTTTCCATTTAAGCAACTTCCAGGATAGGTTTGATTACATCAATTTTCCTTCTTAGGCCATTGCAGGCTTCTCCGTGGAGTTATTCGGTGGCGGGATCTTTTTGACTAATTTGCTTTCGTCGCAATCCGCTTTTATGATCTGCTATAATCTGAAATTCTTTTGTTTGTCAGACCGATCATCTCCTTTCAGGGTTTATCGGCTTTGGCTATTGGTTAAATAGCAGTAAATTTAGGCCTCTTTGGCACACATATTAAAAATGGAAAAATTCTATATTAATTGAAATACTACTTTTTTATCGTAACTTAAAAACAAGAAAAATGCAAATTTAAGATATTAAAAAAATATTAAATAATTTTTCAGAACTTAAAATTCTTTTCATGAAATTTTTTAATTTAATATATTTTAAATAATGTTTAAAATATTTTTTATATTTATAATTATCAAATATTCACACTAATTCTTAAAATTAATAAACTGCCAATCATTAATAAATAAACTTTCTTAGTTGGATATTGTTTTGTTTTTTAAAGAAATAAAAA
>NZ_JAOSIT010000019.1:0-11124 GCF_030586975.1 Candidatus Phytoplasma gossypii
CTCCCTCTAAACCGGACAAGCAAGTTTCCGAGCATCCGGCTTGCCATAATTTATCTTCTTGCGAAGACTAACTTTATGTTACCACTTGTTAGTTGTTTATTTTATTATCATGTTTTATTATATTTGATCAAATAAATAGTAAAATTATTTCTATCTTTTAAAACCAACTAGAACAACAATAATTCGGAGACAATTTATGAAGATTATCAACAATATCCAAATAATTCAATATTTTAAACAAAGAAATTTTATAATTTAAAGAACTTAATAAAATATGATTAGGATAATTAACAAGAAAATCTGAAGAATATCTTGATTCTTGTAAAATAATTCTGTTATTTTGACAACTAATAGCATAAAAATAATCTGAATTAATTTTAATTTTCGGAGTCAAACAATTTCGATCAAAACCACTAGATAACAACAATAAACTACTGATCTTAAATAAAGGAATTTTTAATTCTAAAGCTAATAATTTCGAGGTTAAAACCCCTATTTTAGTACCAGTATAAGAACCAGGACCACAACCCACTATAATTTTCTTTATGTTAAATAAATGTATAGAATTAGCTTGTAAAATCTTATTAATTAACGGTATCATACAAGATACAAAGCTTTTAGATTTAGCATTAATACTTATATCTAGAATCTCTTGTTCGTGCGTCAAAATAACTATTTGCATATCTGTGGAAGTATCTATAATTAAAATATTTTTTTTAAAAAATAATGGATAGTTATATATTTTTTTTTCTATTTTATTTATCATAATCTTTTTTTATTAATTTTCGACATTTTTTTGTTCTATTGTGATTAATCTACTGTTATATTTTAAAAATTTAATTTCAATTTTGAAATCACATAATTTTTCGATTTCATTATTTAAATAAGTCGATTCTATTAAAAGAATATCGCCTATACTTAAATATTCAAATACTTCTTCTAATAAAAAAACTAATTTACTATTATTTTCGAAACGAAAAAGATCCATATGAAATAATTTATTGTTATCAAAGTTATAAATTTTAAAAAAATTAAAACTCGGACTATTAACCCTTAAAATTCCTAATTCCTGAGCAAAACCTTTGACAAAAATAGTCTTACCTATTCCCATTGATCCTTGAATAAGTAAAATATTTTTTTTTCTTTTATATAATTTTGTAAATATAATTTTTTGGGCTAAAAAAATACCAGCCATTTTAGTTTGTATCGATTTTAAACATATTTTATTATAAATAATTTTCATTTTTAATTCCATTTTGTAAATTGCAACAGTATATTATTCAAGTTAATTTTAAAATAAAATTTATATTTTGATTTTAAAAAATATCTCCTTATAAAAAAATATAAAAAATTTTTTCAAAATCCGATTTCTATCTTTAAACTAGATGAAAATTTTTTTAACTCTAATTCTAACTTTATAATATTATATTTTTTCAAAATTGTATTAACTTATTTGAGAAAATAAAAAAATATTAATCTAATTAAGAGATTATAGATACTTAATCTATTTTTTGAACATCTTCTTGTTTTTGCACTACTACTACATTAATTAATTTATCATCTTCTTTTAATTTGAATAACCTATTGCCTTGAGTATTTTTGGATTTAGTAGTCGAAACTTTATTAGCTTCAATACGAATAACTTGACCCAAATGAGAAATTAAAATTAATTCTTCATTCGGAAAAATAGTTTTTAAAGTTACTAATTTTCCTTTTTTATCAGTAATTTTTAAAGTTTTAACGCCTTTGCCGCCTCGTTTTTGAGGTTTATAAAAACTTGCTTGAGTTTTTTTACCATAACCAAATTCTGTTACTACCAAAATATCTTGTTCCGGATGAGAAACAACAGCTGCACCTACAATTTGCTCATTTTTATCCATACGCATACCGATAACTCCAGTACCTCTACGATGGGTAGTTCGAATAAAATTTTCTTTTAAACGAATAGATTTACCGCCAGAACTAGCTAAAATAATATCTTGATGACCAGAAGTTTTCAATACTGCTAAAACTTCATCATCTTCTTTTAAAGCGAAAGCTATTTTACCATTAGATCGGATATTAGCATATTCTTGAATAAGGTTTCTTTTAATAAATCCTTTTTTGGTCACCAATACCAAATAATCTTTATTATTAGTAAATTCTGTTACACTTGTTAAAGTAGTTAAAAATTCACCTTTAGCTATAGGAATTAAATTAACCAAAGGGATACCTTTAGCATGACGAGAATAAGAAGCTATTTCATAACCTTTAATCTGATACACTTTACCTTTATTAGTGAAAAACAATTGATAATCGTGTGTGGAAGTTATAGCGAAATGCTCTACAAAATCATTTTGATTCATAGTAATTCCTATAACACCCTTACCACCTTTATTTTGTTTTTTATAAGTATCCAAACTTAAACGTTTAATATATCCTTTATGAGTAATAGTAATTAAAATTTTTTCTTTTTCGATTAATGATGATTCATCTATATCTAAATTATGATTTTCTGTATTAATAACAGTTCTACGCGGATCTTGAAAAATTTTTTGTAAATTTAATAAATCTTGCTTTAAAATTTGTTCTTTTAAAGAAATAGAATTAATGATATTTTCGCATTCTACAATTTTTAATGATAATTCTTTATTTTCTTGTTTAATTTTCTCTATTTCTAAATTAGTAATTCTTTGTAAACTCATTTCTAAAATAACTTTACTTTGCGGTTCATCCAATTGATATTTTTCCATTAATTGAATTTGTGCTGATTTGGCATTAGATGAAGCTTTAATCAATTCAACTACTTGATCAATATCATTTAAAGCAATAATTAAAGCTTTTACTAAATGTTGTTTTTTAAGAGCTTTAGATAATTCGAATTTTTTTTGACGTTGAATAACATTAATACGAAAATCCAAAAATTCTTTTAACATTTGTTTTAAATTAACTATTTTAGGAACACCTTTTACCAAAGCAATCATATTAAAATTAAAGGAAACTTGTACTTGAGAATTTTTATATAAATTATTAAGAACTACATGAGGATTAATATCTCTTTTCAAATCAATAACAAGTTTAATACCTTTACGATTAGATTCATCCCTTAAATCTGTAATTCCATCTATAATTTTTTCTTTAGCCAATAAAACAATAGATTCAATTAAACTACTTTTTTTAATTTGAAAAGGTATTTCGGTAATAATAATAGAATTTTTATTTTTATCATTTTGAATTATTTGCGCTTTAGATCGGATAAAAATACGTCCTTTACCAGTATCATAAATATTTTTTAAATTATCAGCACCTAAAATTTCACCTCCTGTAGGGAAATCTGGTCCTTTTATATATTTCATTAATTCCTTTACTTCTATATCCTTGTTATTAATAAAAGCAATTAAAGCATTAACAACTTCTTTAAAATTATGAGGTGGTATATTGGTAGCCATACCTACAGCAATACCAGTAGAACCATTCACTAAAAGATTAGGAAATAAAGTTGGTAAAACAGTAGGTTCTTTTTCGTTACCATCATAAGTATCAATAAAATCAACAGTTTCTTGTTCGATATTACGAATTAATTCTATAGCTATTTTAGACATTCTAGCTTCTGTGTAACGCATAGCTGCTGCTGAATCTCCGTCAATAGAACCAAAATTACCATGACCTTTAATTAAAGGATAACGATAATTAAAATCCTGCGCCATACGAACCATAGCTTCATAAATACTATTATCTCCATGAGGATGACATCGTCCCATAACGGCTCCCACTACAGCTGCAGACTTTTTAAAACGTTCTTGATTAGCTAATCCTAAATCGTTCATTATATACAAAATTCTTCTTTGTACCGGTTTCATACCATCTCTAACATCAGGAAGAGCTCTTCTAACAATAACACTCATAGCATAACTTAAAAAAGATTTTTTCACTTCTTCATTTATATCTACTATTTCAACACGATTAAGATTAATTTTAGAATCTAAAGGATTATATTCTTCATTTAAATGATCATTTTTTTTTATTTTTTTTAATATCATATTTTACGCCTTTTTTATTAATAATTAGTTTGTTTTTCATTTATTATTTTAAATAACTAGTAAATCTAATAATTATAAATATTAAATTAAATATCTATATCAGCATAAGTAGCATTTTCTTGAATAAAAATTTTCCTATTGCTAACCTCTTCGCCCATCAACATAGTAAAAATTCTATCAGCTTCTACCGCATCTTCTAATTTAACCTGTAATAACGTTCTAGTTGCAGGATCCATAGTAGTTTCCCAAAGTTGTTCTGCATTCATCTCCCCTAATCCTTTATATCTTTGGACAACAATTCTTTGAGAATCATTTTTGCGATTTATAAAATTTTTTAATTCTTGTTCTGTATAAAAGTAAAAAATTTTTTTATTATTTTGTACCTTATATAAAGGAGGTTTAGCAAAATAAATATAATTATTTTCAATTAAAGGTTTAAATTGTCTAAACAAGAAAGTCAATAATAAAGTTCTTATATGAGCGCCATCAACATCAGCATCTGTCATAATAATAATTTTATGATAACGTGCTTTAGAAATATTAAATTCCTTGTCAAAACCTGTACCAAAAGATTGAATTAAAGAAAGAATTTCATTATTAACTAAAATTTTATTTAATCGAGCTTTTTCGACATTAATAATTTTACCTCTTAAAGGCAAAATCGCTTGAAAAGCAGAATCTCTGCCTTGTTTAGCAGAACCACCTGCAGAATCACCTTCAACAATATATAATTCTGCCAAAGCAGAATTTTTAGTGCGACAATCAGCTAATTTTGAAGCAAAACTTAAATTATCTAAAGGAGATTTTTTTCTAGTAATTTCACGAGCTTTTTTAGCTGCTACTCTGGCTTTAGCTGCTAATAAACATTTATCAATAATTTTCTTAGCTTCTTGTGGGTTCTCTAATAAATAATTTTCCAAAGCCAGACCAAAATTTTTAGAAACAAATTGTCTTATATCATAATTACCTAATCTAGCTTTGGTTTGACCTTCAAATAAAGGATCATAATGTTTTAAAGCAATGATAGCTGTAATTCCTTCCAAAGTATCTTCGCCAATAAAACTAAAATCTTTTTTTAATAAATTTTTATCTTTAGCATATTTAGATAAAACTCTATTTAAAGCCATTTTAAAACCTTCCTCATGAGTTCCACCTTCATGCGTAGGTATATTATTTACAAAAGAATAAATATTAGAAATATAATTTTCATTATATTGAAAAGCAATTTCTAAAAAAATATTATTTTCCGAACTTTCTTGATAAAAAGGTTGATTTAAAACTTTTTTATTTTCATTTAAATATTGAAGATATTCTTGAATACCGCCTTTTGAATAAAAATTAATAATTTGAGAAGGTTGAAAGCGCAAATCTTCTAGAATTAATTTAACATTTTTATTTAAAAAAGCTAATTGTTGTATTCTTTTTTTTAAAACATCTAAACTATAAGGAGTATCTTTAATATCTTGAAAAATAGTTTCATCAGGTAAAAATGTAATAGTAGTTCCTCTTTTATCAGTATCTCCCACAATTTGTAAAGATGAAGTAGGTACGCCTTTTTCATACTTTTGATAATATATTTTACCATTCAAAAAAATTTCCACAATAAACCAATTAGATAAAGCATTCACTACAGAAGCACCTACGCCATGTTGACCACCCGAATAACTGTAATTTTTAGAATTTGGAGTATTTTTAAATTTTCCACCAGCATGTAAAGTAGTTAGAATAGTTTCTACAGCTGATTTGTTAGTTTTAGGATGAATGTCTACAGGAATACCCCTGCCATTATCAGAAACACTAACTACATTATTCGGAAAAATTTTTAAAATAATTTCTGTAGCATATCCTGCTAAAGCTTCATCTATAGAATTATCTATAATTTCCCAAATTAAATGATATGCTCCTTTCATAGTAACGGAATCAATATACATCCCTGGCTTTTTACGCACAGCTTCTAAACCTTCTAAAATTTCAATACTAGAAGCGCTATATTCATTTATATTTTCTTTATTTTTTTTATCATTTTTGCTCATTTTATGAAATTTAATTTTCTCCCTATTTATATTCATTTAATCCAATTAAAAAATATATTTCAAATTTATAGTTTTTATTTTTTGATTTCATACAAAATAATTTAAAATTTTTTTAATACAATAATATTACTTTCCAAATTTTTAAATTTAAATTAAAAAATGTGTTAATAATTATAACACATAACAATTAAAACTTATTAAAGCAGATATTTTTAGAAACTATAAAAAATATTTTCGATATAATCTTTTTTTTTAAAAAAATTTAATATTTTACATTTACTTATTTTTCATACTTAAAATATACAAACTAATCATTAATTTATAATTTTAAAACCTAAAATTTAAATTAATATTAATAATATAAATTAAATTTAATTTAAAGAACGTAATTTATATTTTGTATCAAAATATCCTAAAATATTGAAACATTAATCGAAAAATGTTAAAATATTGGTATAAAATGTATGATTTTTTAAATAAAAAAAACATATAATTTTTGCATTTTATTTAAATAATTGAGGGAGAAAAATGCTTAAAAAAATCCAATTAAAATTTATTATATTTTTATTGTTAAATCTTGTAGTAGTTAATTTTTTCGGTTTATTTATAAATAAACAAGGTAATTTATCTAATTCTAAATTAAGTAATGTAAAAGCTTTTTTTGATATTAATTGGAATTTTTTTTCTAAACCAAAAACAATAACAAAATATCCAAAATTAATAACAGAACAAAGTTTACAAAAAAAAATAACCGAATACGAACAACATATTCAAAATCTAACTCAAACAATAAATGATATTTGTAATAAAACTAATTTATTTCTAGTCCAGCTCAAATTAAAAGAAATAAAAAATCAGATGAACGATTTAAATAATAAAAAAGCAAAACTTTTATTAACCACCAGTAATTATTCGATTATTTTAGATAAAATAAATATAGATTTAGAAAATCTTAAGAACAGAATAAGTCTAATACAATCCCAAGAAAATTCGGATAATCCAAAAAACTCCGATTCTTCCGAAAAAGAATTTTTTATAAATACACAAAACAGATAATAAATAACCCTATTATCAAAAACCATTAACTAAATATCTGATTATTATCAAAAAAATATTAGCTTATATTTATAAAAAATAATTTTAATTAAAAATATTTTTAATACTTAACGTTACCAAATAATAAAATTTCAATAAATTGCTTCATTATTTTCGAAATTAACGCAATTAAATGATAAAAATAAATTCGAGATAACATTGTTAAAAACAATGATTATACAGAAGGTTGTGTCAATAATTTGATAATAAATATGATGATAAATATTAAAGAATGGTTAAATCGCTTTCCTTTTGAAAATTATTGGTGGATATATTTTTTAAGCATTTTTATGTTTTCAGAAATTATTAAAATAGTACTTAAAAAAATTTTAACTTTTCTATATCGTATTTTATTGTTAAATTTCAATTTTATTTTTAATATTCAAGAATATAAAAATAAAGATAATCAAAACTCTGAATTAAATTCAAAAACAGAAATTCCTCAATTTTCTATACAACATCCATCATCAAATGAATTATATAAAGATAAAAATTTAACCTTAATAGAATTAAAAATGCTAGAAATTAATCGAAAAGAAAACGAAAACAAAAATAAAGAACAAGCTTTTCGTCTTGAATTAAATCAATATAAAATGGAAACAAAAATAGAATTACAACAACAAAAAAACTACTTCGAACAAGAAATGCTTAAACAACAGATAAAAAATTTGGAAACAGAATTATTAAAAATTAATACAAAATCAAAAATTTATCATGACAATTCATCAATACAAAAAGATTTAAAAAATAATAATTCAGAAAATAATAAAAATTTATCTCCAAATATATTAAAAAATATAGACTTAAAATTTATTGACGAGGCGCTTAAAAAACAAATACCCGAAAGCTTAAAAAAAATTTTTGACCAAATGGAAAATTTTGCTGAAATACAATTATTTATGTTAAATAATATGCCTATAGAAAATCGTAATAATTTTTCTAATGTATCTCATTCTTATTATGACTCGAAAAATAAAGCTTTATACATAGATCCCAAAGATTTAATATTTGTTAAATCATTATTAATAGAAAAACAAAAACAGTTTAAACAAATAAAACAATAATTTTAAAGTTATTTAAATTTATTTATTTTAATAAACATTAAATATATTTTTTTATTTATAATTCATGTATAATATGTAATGTTATTAACTTTTTTAATAATGAAAATTTTAATAATTTTTGTGGCGGTTGTGGCGAAATGGTTAACGCATCGGCTTGTGGCGCCGACATTCGTGGGTTCGATCCCCATCATCCGCCCCAAATTTGATTAAATTCTAAGTTAATCAAAAAATTAATCCAAATAATTTTAATTTTTTGCATAGAAGGCCCATAGCCAAGTGGTAAGGCAACGGACTTTGACTCCGTCATTCGTTGGTTCAAATCCAGCTGGGCCTGCCATAATTTTTACTTTTAATATTTTTAATAATTAAGTTTATTAAAAAAAATTTTTTTTATAAAAATAAATTACGATGTTGCGGGTGTGGCGAAATTGGTAAACGCACTAGACTTAGGAGGGCGCTAGTTCGAGCATAAATTAAAGAGGTTTTTAGGCCCCTCACTTTTAATGGTAATAAAAGTACTTCGATGAATT
The DNA here is from genome assembly GCF_030586975.1 of Candidatus Phytoplasma gossypii. NCBI lineage: Bacteria > Bacillati > Mycoplasmatota > Mollicutes > Acholeplasmatales > Acholeplasmataceae > Candidatus Phytoplasma > Candidatus Phytoplasma gossypii. The sequence goes on from NZ_JAOSIT010000019.1 coordinate 8,742, forward strand.
AACCTGAATTCGAAAGAATGAAAGGGAAAATAGCATATTCATAAATGTTTAGTATATAAAAAAATAAAATCGTTAATTTTAATATTTATCAAAAAATATACGCTAAACATAAGAAGAAGATAAAATAAGGTTGAATATTTAAGTGAAGAGCAAAGAATGATGGTTTAGTTCTAAAGCTTTAGGAAAGGTTAAACGATATATTCCAAAATACCTAAATAGATAATTAGATAATTACTCTCAAGATCCTAAAGTAATTATAATTACCAATAAAGAATAAAATGTTTATTCAATTATCTACATCAAGGTAAATTTAATGATTTTACCTATTATAAGACTCCAACCGCTATTTATCATTAGCCTATAATTTATAGCTACCTAGGAAAACCTAAAATTATTTTTTTATTTTTTATAAAGTAATTAAGGTTGCAGAGCTGACATAGTAGTCGGAGGGTTTTTGTCCTCTCAGGGAGAATAGGAAAACTATTTACAAGGCGAAGGGAAGCAGAAAGATTAAAAAATAATAAATATTTTTTTATCACTTTTTAAATGATAATTTTTATTTTGTTATAAAACAATTTATAAATGCGCAATATAAATTAAATAAAAAATATGTTTTTAATCTAAACAAATAAAAAAATTTATTATGTTGAATTCGGAAAGCCGGATGCATGGAAACATGCCTGTCCGGTTTGGATGGGGGCTAACCAAATATAATAAAGGTTTTCTATCCATATTCTAGCGCTTAAGCTTGCAGGTTCGAGTCCTGTCACCCGTACCAAATATTTTATTTAGGGATATGATGTTAATGGTAGCATAATGGTCTCCAAAACCATGAGTTCGGGTTCGAATCCTGATATCCCTGCCAAATTAAATAGCAAAATATTGAAAAAATAATCTAATTTAAATAAAAAAAGAAGGTGTATATATCCTTCTTTTTTTATTTAAATTCACAGTTATTTGGAAATTTTCAAATTTATGAAAAATTAAAAATTATAATCTTATGAAATGACTGGGAAAAATCAAAAAATAAAATCTTCATCTTTTAAACTTTCACTTTTCATTTTTTGATAACCATTACCTTTCATAGAAAAATAATCCATTGTTTTAGTTTCTGTATTCAATCCGTTTAAAATAACAGGATTAATGTCTTCATAAGGAAAAATTTGTTCTAAACCTAAATTTAATAAAGCTTTATTAGCGTTATAACGGACAAATTTATTAACATCATCTACTAAATTTTTTTGATAAAGTTCGGAAGTTAACAATGTTTGTTCTTGATATAATTGGAATAAAAATTTTTCTAACCAATTATATAAACTTTTTTTTTGCTCTACATTAAAAGTAGAATATAAATGTTTAGCTAATCTGCCAGTATAAACTCCATGAACACTTTCATCACGAATAATCAAATTAATGATCTCTCCGGCTTGCATTAATTTGCCTTGGCCATAAAAATATAAAGGATAATAAAAACCACTATAAAACAACCAAGTCTCTAAAAATACTGAAGCTACCAGAGCTTTCCATTTTATTTCGCAAAATTCATAACTATTTAAATAAACAGAATTATTTTTATTAATAACTATTTTTTGATCTAACATTTCATAAACATTAATAATTAAATTTAAAATATTCTGTAAATTTTTCTGTTTCACGCCCCAAGAAAATAAATCATCAATTTCATTTTTATTCAAAAAAGTCATAAAAATATTAGAATAACTTTTAGCATGAACAGCATTTTCCATAGCTCCCATAAAACTAAGAGTAGCTTTTTTTTGATGCTCTTCGGGTAAACAAGATCTAACCAAAACAGGCATGCCTATATCTCCTTGATAAGTATCTAAAAAAGTTAAAACTAACAAATTGCGAGAATAAGTTTTTTGTTCTTCGTGAGATAAAGTGTTCCAAATATGCAAATCACTTTGTAAACTAATATCTTCTGGACGCCAAAATTGACTTAAATTTTGTTCATAAAAATGATGTGTAAATTCATCATCTAAATTATTCCAATTAGCACCTTGATAAATTATTTTTTTGAAATTCATATATTTAAACTCATTCCTATCTTTTTTAAAATTATTAAAATTTAAAAAAATTTTAAAAAACTAATTAATTTTATAATTGTATAATTCAAATTTAAAAATTCTTCATAAATATTTTTAATAAAAAAACTTTATTTTCCTTTATTAACATTTAAATTATAATATTGACGAATAGTTAATTCTAATTTATTTGCAAGATCTGAATTTTTCATTAAAAATTCTCGAGCCTTTTCTCTACCTTGACCAATTTGTTGTTCATTATAGCTATACCACATACCATTTTTTTTAATTAAATTTAAACTTACTGCTAAATCTAAAATTTCACTAATTTTAGAAATACC
>NZ_JAOSIT010000002.1:0-34957 GCF_030586975.1 Candidatus Phytoplasma gossypii
TTCACAAAAATTTCCTCTTTCGCCTTGTACCAAGCTTTCCTTGGCTCCTTGGTGAGTCAGTTTAACCAAATATTCCAACTTGATTCTTAAATTTCTCACGACTACTATGATTCTGCTTTCTCCTTGCCTCGCATTTAACCTAGTTTTAATAACTATTTATTGAAGTTTAGGAGGATTAAAGTTACTCTAATATTTACCATTATTGACTTTTAGGCGGGATGACCAAAAACTTAAATTTAAAATATATTTTAAATTAAGTAAATCTTTTTTTTAAGTTTTGGTAGGTTTCGAGTTTTTTTGATAATACCATGAAATAGGGATTAATTTTCATAGTTACTCGAATTGATAGCTAAAAAAGATAGTTCTCTATCAGTTCCGGATTACTCCTTTTTACTCCCTTAGCCTCATTTCAGAGGTTATCCGTGAGTCATAATTCAGTTCACAGAAATTCCTAGATGAAACTATCTCATCTATTTTCCATTTTTATAGTCTACTATAATTATTATTTCTTTCGTTATAATAACCGATTATATACTGCCACTGATTATCAATGCAGTGGATGATTGGTTAAATCATTAGATATTAGGCATCTTTTTCGTCCACCCCCAACCGACGGCTTAGAAGGCCGTTGCTCTATCCTATTGAGCTACTCAAACATTTTTAAAAAACAACTTATATTATACTAAAAATATATAATTTATAATTAATTTAAAAAGGTAAAATTTATTAATAATTTGTTTTATATCTTAATATTTTGTTAATCAGATAGTTAATTATCTAATTATTATAAAAATAAAATAATTAAATATCGCTCATATCTTTTGGTTTAATTTTAAAAAAAATATAATCAAATTTAATACGGATAGATTATTTGCGTTTCTTTGACAACTATCAAATATTACAAACAGCCCCCGTCCAAACGATGCGAGCAAGTTTCCAAGCACACCGCTTTCCCTAATTTATCCCTTTTCCGAGTTTAACTTCGTGTCGCCACTAGTTAAATGTTTATTTTTTACCTTTCGCTCTTTTTAATCGGTTTCGGATTGTCTTGGTTATGAACATATTTTTGGTGATAATTATCTAATTTGTTTAAATTCATATCACTTATCGTTCTCCCATCAACTCCCGATGTTCCTGCCCCTTTGCGAGTGGAAACGAGGTCAAATGTGAAGTAAGTGTTTATACCTCACTTAAGTTTTTATTTTAATGGGAGTTGTTTTAAAGATTAGTCGCGAATCTTATTCATGGTCCGCGGAAGCTTAACTCAAAATCATTCCTAGCTTCTGCGGTTGCAATAATAAACAATAAATTACTTTCTTCTTTCGCCCTATAAGAGTAGTTAACTCTCTTCTCGGTAAGCCGATTAACTAAATTATTCCAAATTTAGGTTTACCCTTACGACTACTAAAAAGATGCTTTATCCTTGACCATCCAGACTTTTACCCCCGGATTAGTAAATTTAATTACTTAGTTTTAGGATTCTCCAAGTTACGCTAAATTTCAACCTTAATTCCTTAGGAGAAGTATCCTCTTTGGCGAGGCTGATTCCAGGTTTTCTTTTCCGATAAACTACTCCGTACTTCTGATATATACTAGTAGACTCTGGACTGTCCGTCTAAGCAACTTCCGAACAGGTTTGGTTATTACATCAATTTTCCTTCTTAGGCCATCTCAGGCTTTTCCATAGAATTATTTGGTGGCAGCGTCTTCTTGACTAATTTGCTTTTGTCGCAACCCGCTTTTATGATCTGCTATAATCTGACATTCTTTCGTCTGCCAGAACGACCATATCCTTTCAGGGTTTATCGGCCCCAGCTATTGGTTAGATAACACGAAATTTAGGCTTCTTTGGCGCCCTCAGAAAACACATAATGTTTTAAAATAATAAAATCATTCTTTTTTAACCAATCAAACAATAAATGTATTTTACTTTGGCAACCTAACAAATATGGTTTAGTAATTGGAGCATTCTTTAATATATTTATAATTGTATAAGCTCCCAAACCACAAATAACTGCTAAATCAAAATCTACAGAAATATTTTGAAAACCATCACTAACAAAAAATTGAACAGGATAATTTTCTAAATTTTTACGAGCTCGAGATAAAGCTTTAGAACTGATATCTACAGCGATTCCTTTACGGATATATCCTAAATCTAATGCTTTTTTTAATACTAATCCATGATCTGTACCGATATCAGCAACTGTATTATAATTTTTAATTAACGAAGCTATAAATAAAATTCTATTCATATTTATTTTCTATTAATATTTTTATATAAAATTTTTAATTTATTTTGCCTTGAAGGAGATCTTAAACGTCTTAAAGCTTTGGCTTCTATTTGACGAATACGTTCACGTGTAACACCTAATTTAGCTCCAACTTCCTCTAAAGTGTGCACTCTGTTATCTCCTTCTAAAATTCCATACCTCATTTTTAAAACAAGTTGTTCTCTAGGAGTTAAAGCTTCTTCTAATGATTCTTCTAAAGTTTTTTTTAAAGTTTCTTGCAACATATAATCATGAGGAGAAATAGCATTAGGATCGCTAATAAAATCCCCTAAAGAAGAATCATATTCATCACGAATAGATGTTTCTAAAGAAATAGTTTCTTTTTCAATCATTTGTAAATCATTAATTTTTTTTGTTTCTAAGTTCATAGCTTTAGCTATTTCATGATTTTCTGCCTTTCGAGCTAAATCTTGAGTTAATTTCCCCCTTAAACGTGAAATTTTATTTAAAATATCTGAAACATGAACTGGGCACCTAATAGTACGAGATTGATCGGCAACAGCTCTAGTAATAGCTTGTCGAATCCACCAAGTTACATAAGTAGACAATTTAAAACCTTTGGTATGATCGAATTTATCTATACCCCTCATTAATCCCATATTACCTTCTTGAATTAAATCTAAAAATTTAATTTTTCTACCTATATATAATTTAGCTACTGATACTACTAAGCGATAATTAGCTTCAATTAATTTATTTTTTGCTATAAAAGCTTTATTAATTGATAATTGAAGTTGTTCTAATTCTTCGTTAGTTAGAGATATTAATTTATTTTTAAAATCTTCTAATTTTTGTTTAGCTTTTACGCCTTCGTAAACTAATTTAGAATTTTCTTTTTCTTGTTCTAAAGTTAATAAGGGTATTTGCCCAATTTCTTTCAAATACATTCTGACCGGATCATCAACTTTAATGGAATTAGCAATTTTTTTTAAATTAAGATCTTCTTGTATGTCTTCAGAACGAATAGTTTCAATATTAATATTTTCATCTTCTAAACCTTCTATGTCTAATGTATCATAATCAGAATTTTCTAAATCATTTTGAGATTTTATTGGTTTCATACTTTTAGATATTTTTTTATTTATTAACTTACTATTAATCAAAAAAAATTTAATCATTTTTTTATAAATATTATTTATATCTTTTGCATTACAATTAAACCATTTTAATTCTCTTTTGGAAATATCAACGAGAACTGTTTCACCTATTTTTTCAAATTGCAAAATTTTTTGTTTGTAGATTTTTTTAATTGTCATTTTTAGATTCATCACGAACTCCTATATTTTTTAACTTTAATAACTCTCTTTGTTTATGGGCTATTTCTAATAATATTAATTTTTTTAGATCATCATCTGTTTTGTTATTAGTTTTTATAATTTGTTCTGATAAATTTTGCAATTTATTTTTAAGAATTTTTAATTCTTTTCTCATTTGATCAATTAAATGCCTTTTCAAATAACAATAAAATTCGGTTAAATTTTCAGATTTTTGGATACGTATTTTTTTTTTAAATAAATAATTATTTTTAATTTCTAAAAATAAACCATAAATATCAAATTCTTTTGATAATTCTGATATAAAATTACTATAAATTTCCATAAAACGTTCTAAATTAAGACCATCTTTTATTTCATTTTCTTTTGCATCTTTTTGATAATAAATATCAATTTGATCTATTAATTTTAAAATATTTATATCTGAAACTACATAATCATAAATATCATGTTTAATGGATTTTAAATGTTCTGGATTTAATAAAATTTCAATTAAAATTTCTTTTTCTACAAGACTTACAATATTTTTAGTTGGTTTGGGAATTTCTTGAAAATAATTTTGACACATAAGTGTTTTATAATCTTGTAAATTAAGAATTTTTGTATTATAAATATCATTAGCTATGAAAAGAGAATATTTTTTATAAATAATTTGAAAATAATCATTTTTAGTTTGTTCATCATAATATTGGATTAAATTTAAGATATTTTTATTTAAAATGGTTGTATTCAAGCCTTGTTCTAAATATTTTTCGATCATATAAAAAACATAATCTCGAGAGTTTTGTAATAATTTTTCATAATTAAAATATTTTTGATTATCCGGATTAGACCAAAATTCATCTGGATCTTGATTATTGGGCGGATGCCAAATAAAAACACGCATTTTATGTTTAATCAATAATTCAGCCGCTTTATATGTAGCTTCTATTCCCGGTCCATCGCCATCGAATGCAATTGTAATTTTATTGGTATTTTTTTTTAACAAAGTAATATGTTCTAAAGTTAATTTAGTTCCTAGAATAGCAATAGCATTATAAATATTAACCTTATAAAAAGCTATAACATCAAAAATACCTTCACATAAAATAACATTTTTTTTTTGCTTAATAAATTCAAGACTTTCGAATAAATTATATAATACATTAGTTTTTTTAAATAAAATAGTATTGTTATTGAATAAATATTTAATAATATTTGGATCATCTTTTAATGAACGACCAGTAAAACCTATAATTTTACCATTTGAATTTGTCAAAGGAAACATAATACGATCACGAAAAAAACTATAATGTTCTTCGGAACTATTTTGTGATTTGCTAACTAAACCTAACGTTAACAAATCTTCTATTTTCAAACCTTTATGTAACAAATGATTTTGAAGAGCCTGAGGATGAACATATGCGTAACCTAAATTAAATTTATTAATTAATTCCAAAGTTAATTTGCGTTTTTTTAATAAATAATCAGAAGCATAATGATCTTCAATATTATGTAAAATATATTGCAAAGCGCTTTTAAAAAAATCTTGAGCATATTCCAAAATACTTATCAATTTATTTTGTACATAGTCTTGAGGTGTATTTAATATTTTTAAATTAAATTTAGAATTTAATTCATGAGCGGCTGATTCTAAAGTTATTTTTTTTAATTTAGCCCAAAAAGCTGTCGGACTTCCTCCTTCATGACAAGCCATACAAACAGCAATATTTTTTTCCGGAGACACAGAAAAAGAAGGAGTTTTTTCTTCATGAAAAGGACATAAACTCATAAAATTTTTACCCTTTTTTTTTAAAGAAAGGCCTGCTTGACTAACTAATTCGTAAATAGAAATTTTTTGATTAATTTGATCAATAAATGATATTTTTTTTTTAATCTGATTCATATTTATTTTTATTTATTGTTATCCAATCGAGATTAATTTAATAATTTATTCAGTTATTCAAAAGATATTTTATCTATTAAGTAATTTTTAAGATTTTTCAAAGGTATAAATTCTTGTTTTAAAGAGTCTCGATCTCTTATAGAAACAATATCTTGTTCTAAAGTTTGATGATCTATTGTACAACAATAAGGGGTACCAATAGCATCTTGCCTTCTATATCTTTTACCAATACTTTTAGTTTCATCATAAATAACTTCAAAATAATTACATAAAAAACGTTGTATTTGTTTCGCTTTTTCTCGATGAATATTCTTAATTAAAGGCAAAACTGCTATTTTATAAGGAGCTAAAAATGGATGTATTTTGAATAAAATTCTTTCTGTTTGGTTTTCTAAATTCTCTTTTTGTAAACAATCCAACATAATAGCTAATAATAATCTTTCAACTCCTACAGAAGGTTCTATAACAAAAGGATAAAATTTATTACCTGTTTGTGGATCTAAATATCTTAAATCTATACCCGAATATTTATGGTGTTGTTTTAAATCAAAATCATTACGTACAGAAATACCCCATAATTCATCAAACCCCCAAGGAAAATTAAATAAAATATCAGTAGTATTACTAGCGTAATGACTTAATTCCGTATGATGATAATTTTTAAATTTTAAATTTTCTTTTTTTAAACCTAAATTAAGTAAAAAATCATAAGTATACTTTTTCCAAAATTCAAACCACTTTAAAGTTTCTTCGGGATGACAAAAAAATTCTAATTCCATTTGTTCGAATTCACAAGTTCTAAAAATAAAATTTCCCGGAGTAATTTCATTCCGAAATGATTTACCAATCTGACCTATACCAAAAGGTATTTTTTTTCTAAAAGTATTTAAAATATTTTTAAAATTAACAAAAATGCCTTGACAAGTTTCTGGTCTCAAAAAAATTATATTATTTTGAGATGGCACTGAACCTTGATGACTTTGAAATAATAAATTAAACTGTTTGACATGAGACCAATTGGAAGTGCCTAAAAGACGATGAGTAATTAAATATTGTGTCATGGTTTCTAAAGACATTTCGTTAATATTCATATCCGGATTATGTTCTTTAATTAACTGATCCGCTCTATAACGTTTATTAGTATCCTTATTTTCTGATAAAGGATCAGTAAAATTTTTAATATGTCCGGATGATTCCCAAATTTTCGGATTTAATATTATACAAGTATCTAACAATAATGTATCTTCTCTCTCTTGAAAAAATTTTTTTTGCCAAGCTTTTTTAATATTTTGTTTTAACAAACACCCTAAAGGTCCGTAATCAAAAGTATTAGCTAAACCTCCATAAATTTCGCTTCCTGGGAAAATAAAACCATTTTGTTTTGCAAAACTAATTAACTCCTGTAAAGAAAACATTTACTTATCCTTTGCTATTTTTAATTAAAATTTAATGATATTCCGCTTTTCCTTAAATAATGAATATTATTACGCCATTTTTTTTCAACTTTAACCCATAAATCTAAATAAATTTTTTTATTTAAAATATATTCAATATCTTTACGAGCTTCAATTCCTATCTTTTTTAACATATTACCTTGATTACCTATTAATATTTTTTTTTGATTATTTTTTTCGATTAAAATAAGGGCAGAAATATTCATAATAGAAGAAGAATTAATAGGAGAAATATTTTCAATTAAAACAGTCGAAGCGTGAGGGATTTCTTGATGCAAATAGTAAAGAATTTTTTCTCTAATAATTTCAGATATTAATTTATTTTGGTTTATATTTGTTTTAATATCAGGAGGATAATGAGTTTTTCCCTCGGGCAAAAATTCTAAAATATGCTTTTTCAAAATATCTATATTATTATTATGAATAGCAGATATAGGAATAACAGCATCAAAATGAAATTTTTGAACATAACTTAAGATAATTTTATCAATAATTATATTTTTATATAAATCCATTTTATTAACGACCAAAATGATTTTTTTATTATATTTTTTTATAATATCAAAAAAATTTTGTTCTTGATTATTTTGATAATATTCTCGATCAACTATCAATAAAATAACATTGGCTTCATTTAAACTTCTCAAAGTAACTTGATGCATCATTTTATTTAATAAATATTTGCGATTAAAATGCAAACCAGGAGTATCAATAAAAATAAATTGATAAGAAGATGAAGTATCAATACCGATAATAGCGTAACGTGTAGTTTGAGCTTTAGAACTAGTTATCGATATTTTTTTATTAATTAAATGATTAATAAGAGTAGATTTTCCTACATTAGCATTGCCAATGATAGAAATAAATCCTGATTTAAACAAAATATCCTCCTTTTTATTAATAAAATAGTTCAAAAATTTTTTTTAATTTTAATAATCAAAATGTAAATTATGCTTTTTTAAAATTTTTTGTTGTAAATCGATCATTTCACACAATGATTCTTCCGTTTTATCATCATAACCTTTTAAATGTAAATAACCATGTAAAGCTAAAAAACTAACTTCTTGTATATCAGTAACATTATGTTGAATAGCTTGTTTAAAAGCTTTAGGCAACGAAATTAAAATATCTCCTAAGGAAATATCTTCAGTATAATCATTAAAAGCTAAAACATCGGTGGTATAGTTTTTTTTTAAATAAAAATTATTAACTTTTTTCATATAATCATCGTTAACAAAAATAATATTTATTTTTTTTCCTATATCCAAATCTTGAAATATTTTAATTAAAACAACAATTAAATAATCAATTTCAAAATTAGTATTGTTTTCTATTTTAATATCCATAATTTAAAATCTTATCCAAAATTAAAATTTGATAAATTTGTATAAACAAAAAATAAATTCAGAATTTGCTTTTATTTATTATCGCAAATTATAGTATATTGCAATTTTAATAAATAAAAATAAAAACTGAAAAAATTTTTAATTTATTTAAATTTAATATAAAAAAACATTTTTATCAAAATTAATATTTAATTTATTAACGTTTTTTTGATTGAAATTTTTTAGCACGCATTTTTCTCGCTACACTAGGTTTAATAAAAAATGCTCTTTGTCTAACTATAGCAGTAATACCAGATTTAGAAACTTCTCTTCTAAAACGTTTATATGCATCTTCAATTTGTTCATTTTCTCTCGTGATAACTTTTGGCATATATACATCTCTCCTTTGTATTTTAGATTTAATTATATTCATAATTCATTTATTAATTTTTTATTGTTTAAGTAAATCGTTTCATGTATACATGTATATTAAAACAATTAAAATTTTCTAATTAATATGTTGTTTTATTATAACATAAATTATAATAAAAAGATATAAAAATATAATAAAATCGATATTTTTTGTACATATTTATATTTATTTGAATTTTGATTAAAATATACGGATAAATTATTTGCGTTGCGTTTCTTTGATAGTTAACAAATATTACAAACGGCCCCCCGTCCAAACGGTATGAGCAAGTTTACCAGCACACCGCTTTCCCTAATTTATCCCTTTTCCAGGTTTAACTTCGTGTCACCACTAATTAAATCTTTATTATGGACCTTTTATTCTTTTCAAATATTCCAATATCTCTTATTGGTTGATCCTCGATGACAAACCTGACAAATTACCGTTGTTTTTTTGTTCATTATGCTTTTCCACTGAAAATCTCTAATGGTTCCGACATGGTGAATTTCTAGGGATTGATTTTCGGACTGGCCAACTTCACATTTTTGTTCTGTTAACCTGGTTCGTCCTTTGAGAAGAGATTGGAATTGATGACTATTTTGATCATTTCGCCGCCTTTGTAGTTTCTCATCCTTTGAATTTTCTCCCAAGAGAAGATATTCTATTCTCCATCCTAGTGGGTGGTTAAGTTTCTTCCGGACACTAGCAATGGAGATTTTTCTTAGGTACGTTAGATGACTGAAATTCCTGGAGAAGTATTGGATAATTCTTCGGACAACGGTTTTGTACGTCCTAATGATTTTTAATGGTTCCCGATGGACTAAGGTTTGGTCCTGTACTGTTTCCTCCGTTTTTTTCTAATCATAGTTGTTCGTATATCTTTTGATAGTTTCCCACGTTATTAGTATATTAATTCTACCATTCAAAGAATTTTTAGTCTTTTTTCTTGATTATGGCATTTCTGGTGGGATTAATTTTAACCAGGTAAGATAAAAATTGACATCCTTTGGTAGCTGGAACAATTTTGGATTTGTCCTTGCTGATTTTCAGACCTAAATCTTCTGTCAACCATTGTCTAACTAGTTTCTTAATTCCTTCCGCTTTATCCCTCTCCCCTTTCGCCCTGATAATAAAATCATCAGCATACCTTATGTATTCTACACAAAGATTTAGGTTAAGGTTCAAGCCGTGATTTATTTTATCCCTTGTTTTATAGAGTTTTAATCGTGTAGCTCTAATATACTTGGGATTCATTTTGAACTGTGGTTTTCCGGCCTTAACTAGTTTCCCTAATTTCTTGTCCAGATAATCTAAAAAGATATTGGTAAGCAGTGGAGAGATAATTCCTCCTTGGGGAGAATCTGACGTTGATTTGTATTGCCACCCTTTCTCGATGATATTCACTTTCAACCATTACTAAATGGTTTTAAGTACTTTCTCCTTGCGGATATATTTGGGCAGCATCTTTTGAAGGACATGGTTAATGATGTCAAAAAAAACCTTCAATGTCAATCTTAATCAAATGGTCAATACCCTTAAATCTTTGTTGTATCCGCTTTAAGGCGTCCAAACCCGATTTCTTGGTTCTAAATCTCAAACTCCACTCCGAAAAGTTATTCTCAAAATCAGGAATTGTTCCAAGGTTTTTTGGATGATTCTATCTTGCATGGTAGGGATTCCGAGTGGTCTTTCCTTTGGGATTAAATTGTTCATTCCCCATTGGATTTCTTGTTTTAATGGACGTTGTTTTAAAGATTGATCATGAATTTTATCTATTGTCCGAAGATGCTTCGATTTCAATAGCTCAAAATCCTTTCTAGCAGCTTCCACAATCTCAACGAATAAACAATAAATTACTTTCTTCTAAGTCATTAACTCTCTTCTTGGTAAGACGATCTTACCCTTACGACTACTCAGAAGACGCTTTATCCTTGACCATCCGGACTTTTATTTCCGAATTGGTAAATTTCAATTACTTCGTTTTAAGATTCTCCAAGTTACCCTAAATTTCGACCTTAATTCTTTAGGGGAAGTATCCTCTTTAGCGAGGCTGATTCCAGGTTTTCTTGATTTGATAAACTACTCAGTACTTATGTTATATACTAGTATACTCTGGACTGTCCGTTTCAGCAACTTCCGGAACAAGTTTTATGATTACTTCAATTTTCCTTCTTAGGCCATTGCAGGCTTCTCCGTAGAATTATTTGGTCGCGGGGTCTTTTTTGACTAATTTGCTTTCGTCGTAATCCGCTTTTATGGTCTGCTATAATCTGACATTCTTTCGTTTGTCAGACCGACCATCTCCTTTCCGGGTTTATCGGCTCTAGCTATTGGTTAGATAGCAAGAAATCTAGGCCTCTTTGGCGCCCATTTTAATGTCTATAATAATTAATGATTAAAAACTTACAAATATTATTAATTTAAAAAAATTTAATTTTTTAACATTCTTAAACCATTTAACAAAACTAAAATAGTACTAATTTCATGCAAAAAAACTGCAAATGGTAAAAATAAACTGGTAAAAAAATTACTAATAGTTAAAATAATAATAACGCTGATCGAAAAAATCATATTTTGGAAAACTATATTATTCAATCTAACAGCTACTTTATGAACCTGAATAATTTTAATTAAATTATTCTTCATCAAAACAATATCCGCAATATCCGCAATTACATCGACACCTTCTTGTAAGGCAATCCCTACATCAGCATTCGCTAAAGCCAGAGCATCATTAACACCATCTCCTACCATAGCTACACCTTTGTACCTTTTTTTTAATTCATTTATTTTTAATAACTTATCTTCTGGTAAACATTCTGCAAAAACATAATCTATATTTAAACAAACTGCTACATTTTGAGCTGTTTTATGATTATCTCCGGTTAAAACAATTGTTTTAATATTATTATTTTGGAAATATTTTATTATTTCGAAACATTCCGGACGCAAAATATCAAAAATTGCCATAACTATTACAACATCATTGTCGCAACTAAAATAAAGCACAGTATAACCATCATTTAAAAATAATTGTATTTTATCATCTAATGATGAGGATAAAGAAATTCTATTATTCGAGGAATAGCTATTTAAATCGCTATATTTAGCTACTTTATAATGTTTACCTTGATAAAAAGATTCAACACCTATTCCGATTAAATTATTTACTTCTATATCAGAATAATTGTTATTTAATTGATCTTCAATAACAAAAACACTTTTTAAATATTTTGTAATTGATCTAGCTAAAGGATGATTAGATTTTTGTTCCATATGGTAAAAAATAGCCAAAAATTTATTTTTTTCATCTTCGCATAAAGAACTATCAAATAAAAGTTCTTTAATTACGGGCTTACCAATTGTTAAAGTTCCAGTTTTATCAAAAACAATAGCTTTAATATTAGCTAAAAAACTCAAAGCATTACAATTTTTTAATAAAATTCTTTGTTTAGCTAAAAAAGAAATAGCAGATAAAGTGGCTGGAATATCAGCAACAACTAAAGCACAAGGAGAAGCGACAGTTAAAAAAACTATAATTTTTTCAAAAATTTTATTAAACAAATAATATTCAAAACCTTTAATAAAATTAATTGTTTGAAAAAAAACTAAAATAAAAAAAGATATTAACAACACAGTTTTTACATAAACCGGTTCTAAACGTTTAATTAAGGTGGCATTTTTAGAAACATTATTTTTTAACTCATGAGATAATTTAATAATTCGAGAAAATAAATTTTGATTGGTATTAGCAGTAATTTTAATAATTAAAGTATTACTAAGATTAATATTGCTACCATAAACTTTATCACCTTTTTTTTTATCAACAGGTATACTTTCTCCAGTAATATTAGATTCATCCACACAAGAATTACCAGAAACTACTACTCCATCAGAAGGAATTTGATCACCACTTAAAACAATAACTTCATCTCCGATATTTAATTTATCTACTTCTATCAAAGTAAAATTACCATTGACATCTATTAAACGAGCCTGTGTAGGCGCCATTTTTAAAAGATTTCTAATTTCTTTATGACTTTTAGTTTCTATGTATTCTTCTAAAAAATTCGAAGTTGCAAAGATGATAATTAATAAAATAGCTTCATTAAAATTATTTAAAAAAACAGCTCCCAAAGCACCTAATAACATTAAAATATGTATATTTGGTGTAAATTTGCGATTTTTTTTGGTGTCATAATAAGTATCTAATAAACCTTCAAGAATAACATGATAACCTGTACAACCCAAAATTAACAAAGTAATAATGCGTTTAAATAATAAACATTCGTGATCATTCAAATTAAACAATTTAAATACTACTACAGGAACAAAACAAAATAAATATAAAAACAAACCCCAAACAAAAAGACAAAAATACTTAGAATTATTTTTGTAATCCGAATTAAAATGTTGTCGATCATTTTTCTCAGAATTATAAATACTAGAATGTTGTTTCAAAATATAAATACCATTAATCCTTATAAAATGCGAAGAAAAATATATAAACTTAAAACTAATTTATATATTTTTCAAATTTTTAAACCAAAAAATAATTAAAAGAAATCTTTTTGAGTAGATCTTTAATAGAAAAATAAATTTTCAAACAAAAAAATTCAAAATTAATCACAATCATAACTTTCTTCATTACTAGAATCATTATTTTTATTATTGTTTTTTTCATTATCTTGTGAATTTGATGATTTTAAATCAACTTGTTCTGAACTGGTTATATTATTATTCTGCTCAGAAATTTTTGCGTAAAATTCTTCTAAAACTCTTTCATTTAACATATTTCGAGTATGAGTATTAGTGGGATGAGCTACATCTTTAAAAATCCCCGTATTCAACTTGGAACTAGGCATAGCAACAAAATGACCTCTATTACCGAGAATGATTCTAACACCATGGATCACAAAACAATCATCTATAAAAATACTCGAAACAGCTTTTAATCTTGGATGCTCTTTATCATTAAGTTTTATTCTAACACCAGTAATTTTCATTACATACCATCCTATTATTTTTTAAAAAATTTATCAAAATTAATTTTTTTAATAAACTACTGTAAAAAATTATAATCCTTTTTTTTGAATTTACACAATCTTTTATGGGATTATTTTATCACAATTTATATACAATATTACAATTAAATAAATTAATACACTTTCAAAACATCATAAATTTCTTGATTATTACCGCTGAAAATAACTCCAAAATAATTTAGCTATTTTTTGCAATTCTAAAATATTTATTTCTTCTGCTCTAATATTTAGAGGTATCCGATATTTCACAAAAAAACTAATAATTTCAGATTTGGAAATATTTAAATAATCTTGAAAATTATTAATTAATTGTTTTCTTTTCTGTTTAAAAGCAATTTTTAAAAATTTAAAAAAAACATTATATAAAAAATTTTCTTCTCTTAATGAAAATTGTTTTTTAGTAAATTTCAAAACCATTCCATCTACTTTAGGTTGAGGATAAAAATTAGTTTTCTTAACCATTTTAATAACATCAATAATAGCCAAAGATTGGCAAATAACACTTAAAGAATTATAATTTTTAACAAATGGACCCGATAATATTCTCCATGCCAATTCTTTTTGTAACATTATAGTAAAGCTTTTGATTTGAGATATAGTAAAAATTTTGAATAAAACAGCTGAAACAATATGATAAGGCAAATTACCTACTAAAACCACTTCTTGTTGTGCGCTACCAAAATATTGTTTAAAATCTTTTTCTATATCGCGTTTCAAAAAATTATCATAAATAATATGAATATTACAATATTCAGGAAAAAATAAAAATTTTTTTAAAGTAAAATCAATTTCATAAGCTAAAATTTTTTTAGCTTTTAAAACCAATAATTTTGTTAAAGCGCCTTTGCCGGGACCAATTTCTACTATATTTTTATTAAATATATCAGCAGATTCTACAATTAAATTTAATATTTTCGAATTATTCAAAAAATTTTGACCATATTTTTTTTTAAAAACATGTTGTTCATCTTTAATCATTGAAATCACGATAATAAAAAAAATTGCGCATATCTTTATAAGAATTTTGAAACATTATATTATTAATAAGAACA
This sequence comes from Candidatus Phytoplasma gossypii, assembly GCF_030586975.1. Lineage (NCBI taxonomy): Bacteria > Bacillati > Mycoplasmatota > Mollicutes > Acholeplasmatales > Acholeplasmataceae > Candidatus Phytoplasma > Candidatus Phytoplasma gossypii. The sequence continues at coordinate 14,742 of NZ_JAOSIT010000002.1, forward strand.
GATTTAAGACTCAAAGGTTTTATAATATTATCAGTAATATCACCAAAACCGATCAAAATTTGTTCCCCAATATTATCAACATTTTCGCGATAAGTATCTCTTAAAATATAATCATCGTAATAATAAGTATAATAGACCGAATTATCTCTATATTTTTGTTGAATTTTTTTAATAGATTCATAATTTTTAGAAACATTAGAAATGCATTTCCAAAAAACAATGCGACGATGCAAAAAATCTTGACAAAGATGAGATAAAATTAAATCTTGACTATCTTGAAAAGCAACAATCAAGCTATTAATATAAAAATCATCAATTTTAGAATATAAATCTAAAGATTCTTTATTAGAAAAAAAATTTTTTAACAAAGTGATATCCAATTCAAATGAATAATTATTTTTGATTAAAAATTTAATTCTCTTAAAAATTTGTTCTAAAATAATAGCAAATAATATAATTTTAGAATGGCAATAAACTTGTCTATACATGTAATAACGACTCATCAAATAATTTTCAATACTAGAAAGACCACTATTACGGAAAATAATTACTAATTCGTCCGTAGGAAAATCAGAAGTTTGTGGAACTTGATAAGCATTAGTAATTTCCATAATACCAATTAAACGATCCGAATCGATATAACCATAACTAACACCAGCAAAAAAAGAATCTCTTTTCAAATAATCTAAACGATCAAAATCTAATTGACTTGTTAATAATTGCTTTAATAAAGTAAATCTTTTACTCTTTTTATCATTCCTAATAACTTCGGCCACATCATATTTAAAATTTACATCTATTTGATCTAGTATAGAAATAATTTCTTTATTATTAATAATCATTTGAATAGTTTTATCTTCATGATTAATACCGAAAACGCGTTCAAAAATGTGAGAATACGAACTATGTCCGATATCATGTAATAAAGAAGCTGCTAATAAAATTAATTTATTTCTTAAAGAAAATTTTTTTTTCATTAATTGAAATTTATGAAATTCTAAAAAACGTCTAGATAATTCATAAACACCTAAACTATGAGTGAAACGAGAATGTTCAGCGCCAGGGAATACCATGTGAACACATCCTAATTGTTTAATACGCCTTAATCTCTGAAAAAGACGAGTATTAATTAGCTCTTCTAAAAACAAATATTCTAAATAAATATACCCATAAACAGGATCTTTGATAACTTCAATCTTTGCAAATTTTCTTGGTTCTTTTGACCAAAATGATTCTGAAATCACAAATAAAACTCTTTCTTCTATATAAATAATCTTTTTAATTTCTTTTCGAAAATAACTTTTGAGATTTTAAATAACAATTTTTTTATTTATTTAAAAATTTAAAGAATCAAAAGTTATTTTTACAAATAATTTTATAAATTAGACAATTTGTAGTTTTTAAGTTATAAAAGTCCAAAAGTTTAAATTTAAAAATTTTATATTAATTAAAACTAACAAACTTTCTATTTTATTTTAATTAGAGAAATTTATACAGATTTTAAAATTAACTTTATATTGTCATTAATTCTACTAAATCGCCATTTTTTAAATGAAAAGCTGAAGCATCATCCGTATCTATATGCAATTCTAAACTAAAATCCACATTGACACGACATAAAACGTTGTGCAAAATACCAGCTTTAATACCATCTACTCGAACACTCACCATTTGTTTATCAGTTAAACATAAATCTTCAGCTTCTTTATCAGACAAATGTATATGCCTATCGGCAATAATAACTCCTTCTTTAATAAATAATTTTCCGCATGGACCAATTAAAGTAGCGCTAGCAGAACCTTTAATATCTCCCGAACTCCTAACAGGAGCGCCAAATTTATTTCTAATATCATCACTATTACTAATTTCGATTTGCGTAAATTTTCTTACAGGACCCAAGATACGAACATTTTTAAGAATATGATTATTAGAACTAATAACATCTATTTTTTCATTAGCAGCAAATTGACCTTTTTGTGTTAAATCTTTAAACCAAGTTAATTTATAATTTTTACCAAATAAAATTTCTAAAGCTTCTAATGACAAATGAGCATGTCTACCAGAAACTCCCACAGGAATCATTTGTTTTTTTAACATAATTATTATATTTCTTCCTTCTATTTTTATAAATTTATCCCAAAATAACAAATTCAATGAAGATTTTTTTATTAAAAACTAATGTTTATATGTTCATTTATAAATAACATTTTTTTAAATTTATTCGATAATAATCAAAATTTTCCCTTTTAATAAATAAATTAACTAACATACATTATAATACTTTTTAGAAATGGTAGCAATATCAAAAAATAGTAGTTGTCAAGAATCATTTAAACGAGTAAAATATTATAATTAAATAATAAAAATTTAAAAAATATTTTGACAATAAATTTCTTAGTAAGGTGAAAAATATATGAAAGTTGGAATTATAGGATTACCCAATGTAGGTAAATCAAGTTTATTTAATGCATTAACAGGATTAAATATTTTAGAAGCGAATTACCCTTTCGCAACTATCCAGCCTAACATAGCTATGATAGAAGTCCCCGATGAACGTTTAAAATATATTGCAAATTTTTTTAAATCTCAACAAATCGTTAAAACTCAAATACAATTTGTTGACATCGCTGGTTTAGTCCCTGGAGCTTCCAAAGGAGAAGGATTAGGAAATCAATTTTTAAATCATATTCGCAATGTTGATATTCTTTGCCATGTCGTCAAATGTTTTGATGATCCGAAAATTATTCATATTCATGAAAAAATTAATCCTATATTAGAAAGTCAAATGATCGAAACAGAACTCATTTTAGCTGATTTAGAACAAATTGAACAACGTTTAAATAAAATATGTCATTCCCCAAAAAAAACACAACAAGAAACAAAATTAGAAATTCAACTTTTACAAAAAATTAAAAAAAATTTAAGCCAAAATATCGCTGCTAGCGAATTGCACTTAACAAAAGAAGAAATCCAAATAATAAAAAATTTCAATCTATTAACTCTTAAACCTATGATTTATATAGGTAATTTGCCAGAAAATAAAAATAATAATTGGGGGGGGAATATTTTTTTTCAACAAATGAATCAGTATAGTTCCAATACTAATAAAAAATTCATTCCTATTTGTATTCTTGAAGCCAAAAAAAATTATTCTTCCGTATCAATTAATAAAAATACACTAGATATTAACCAAACACAAAAATTACTTTCCTCTAAATATGCCTTAGAAAAAATAATTAAAAATAGTTATCAACTTTTAAATTTACAAACATATTTTACTGCTGGATCTAAAGAAACAAGAAGCTGGTCTTTCGTGAAAGGTTCTACAGCTCCTCAATGTGCTAAATCAATACATACAGATTTTCAACGCGGTTTTATCAGAGCAGAAGTTGTAAATTATAACGAAATTGTTAAATATAATAGTATTAACGAAATAAAAGAAAAGGGTAAATTACGTTCAGAAGGTAAAAATTATATAGTTCAAGATGGTGATATCATAAACTTTAAATTTCGTGTCTAACAAATCATAAAAAAATGTCTAATTTATTGTATTTATTAGAATCTTTAATCCATTATTGCTATAAAAGGAAATATAATATAAAAATGAATCAAAAAGATAAACATTATACTAATACATTATCTATGCCCAAAACTGATTTTCCTATGAGAGGAAATTTACCACAAAAAGAACTTGAAATAGAAAAATATTGGTATCAAATCAATTTGTATCAAAAAAATTTAAAAAAAAATCAAAACAATCCCGCATTTATTCTGCATGATGGTCCTCCTTATGCTAACGGTGATATACATATCGGCCATGCTTTAAATAAAATTTTAAAAGATTTCATATTAAGATTTAAAACTATGCAAGGATACAATGCACCTTATATACCAGGATGGGATACGCATGGATTGCCGATTGAAATTGCAGTTTTAAAAAAAAATTCTCAAAATAGAAATTTAACAACTAATATTTTTAACAAAGAATGCCAAAAATTTGCCTTCCATTTTGTCGAAAAACAAAAAGAAAATTTTAAAAGATTAGGTATTTTAGGAGATTGGAATAATCCTTATTTGACTTGCGATAACAAATATATAGCAAACCAAACTAGAATTTTTGCGAAAATGTTAGAAAAAAAATTAATTTTTAAAAAATTAAAGCCTGTTTATTGGTCTACTTATTTGAATTCCTCTTTAGCTGAATCAGAAATAGAATATCACAAACATCAAACTTGGTCTATTTTTACAACCTTTAAAATAATAAATAATGAATATAAAGATTTTGAACCAAATGTTCAAATTATAATTTGGACCACTAACCCTTGGACTTTGTCTTCTAATGAAGCCATTTGCGCCAACCCCCAAGCCCAATATTATTTGATTAATGTTAACAAAAATCAAAAATATATTATAGGAGCTAAAGTTTTACAAAAATTACAAATTAAATTCAATTGGCAAAAAATTGAAATTATTAAAGTTTTAACAGGCCAACAATTAGAAAATTTACAATACGAAAACACTTTATTTAATAAAACAAAAAAAATTATTTTAGGTGATTTTGTTTCCGATCAAGAAGGCACGGGTTTGGTTAGTATCTCGCCAGGACATGGACAAGAAGATTTTGCAATAGGAAAAAAATATAATTTAGAAACAAGTCTAAGTATTGATAAAAAAGGCAATATGACAGAATTATCTCCTCAATATCAAGGAATTTTTTTTCAAAAAGCCAATGATTTGATTATAGAAGATTTACAAAAACTAGGACTTTTAATTAAAGCAGAATTAATAGAACATTTATATCCTCATGATAATCGCATTAATAAACCTATTGTTTTCTTAGCTTTATCACAATGGTTTATAGATATTCAAAGTATCAAAAAAGAATTATTAAAAGAAATTAAAAACATTAAATGGTTTCCTAATTGGGGAGAACAAAAAATGTATAATATGATAATAAACCGAGAAGATTGGAATATAAGCAGACAAAGAAAATGGGGAGTACCTATTCCTATATTATATGATGAAAATCAAAAACCCATTCTAGATATCAAAATAATTAACCATTTTGCTGATTTATTCGAAAAATACGGAAAAGTCATTTGGCATGAATGGGAAATTGCAAAATTATTACCCGAGCAATATATTAAAAAAAATAATAAATATCATTTATTTACTAAAGATATTGATATTATAGATGTTTGGTTTGATTCTGGCACTTCATATAATGTTATAAAAAATATTTCTTCAAATTTTTTTCCAGCCGATTTATATCTAGAAGGTTCAGATCAATATAGAGGATGGTTTAATTCATCTTTAATTACTTCGGTAGCTGCATTTAATAAAGCGGCATATCGAAAAATTGTTACTCACGGTTTCGTTCTTGATGGCCAAGGGCAAAAAATGAGCAAATCAAAAAAAAATATTATAGAACCACAAACCATCATAAAACAAAGCGGAGCTGATATATTAAGATTATGGGTAGCTAGCACTAATTATAAAAATGATGTTAAAATAGATTATTCTATTTTAAAACAAATAGAAGAAAAATATCGCAAAATACGAAATACTTTGCGATTTATGTTAGGCAATTTATACGATTTTAATATACAAACGGACTATATATCTTTTTCGAAAAGAACTTCTTTACATAAATTAATAATTCTTGAATTTAAACAAATAATTAAACAAATTATCGAAGCATACGAAAGTTATAATTTTGAAAAAATTATAAGTTTAATATATCTTTTTATAACTACTAAAATAAGTTCTTTTTATTTAGATTTTGCCAAAGATATTTTGTATATTGAAATCCCTAATTGTAAAGAACGAAGAACTATTCAATCGAATATATACGATTTATTATTAGATTTATTAATTGTTTTGACACCAATTATACCTCATACAACTTCAGAAGCTTATAATTATCTAAATGTTAACGAAAGCTTCAAAAAAGAAGATGTTTACTTAGAAAATATGCCTAAAATAACAGAAATCGATAACTTTATAAACGAATTTAAACAACAAGATACTAATTCAGACGAACAAAAAGCTTATCAAAAGTTTTTAGAGTTAAGAGATATAATACTAAAAAAATTAGAAGATGCTAGAAAAAATCAAATTATTAATAAATCTTTAGAAGCCAAAATAATTTTAGAACTAACAACAGAGTATTTAAACGCAATCATAAAATTAAAAATAAATAATTGTTTACATCAATTATTAATTGTATCAGAAATTCAAATTATAGAATCATGCCAAATGCAAATTAAAATTATTAAATCTACAGGAAAAACTTGTCCTCGCTGTTGGAATGTAATAAATTATAATACCTGTAGTGAATTATGTAATCGCTGTAATTCAGTGATAAATAATTTAAAAAAATAACCAATAATTACATAAAAAAAACACAAAATTTAAATAAAGGAGTAAAATTTACTTTTACTCCTATCTTTTTTAAAATATTTTTTGATTATTAGCAATTAATTGACCTTATAACAGGCACAAAAACAGGAATCCCCAAACTTTTTTGAAAATTATTATAATTTATTGATTCATTAATGATCTCGTTATATTTAGAATTTAATTCATCTATTTTGTGTTTTAAACTATCGATATCCTGTGTAATTTGTGTTTCAGACATATTAGAATCATTAATAATTTTAAATTTTAAAATACTTACTTCTTTCAATAATTTTTGTTGTTCTGATTCTAATGAAACAGGCTAATAATCCTTCCTCTTCAAAATAAGATCTAATTCCTCTAGATCTTTGCCCAATTTTTGACGAAATATTATCTTACCATATTTAAAATTTAATTCATCTATTTTGTGTTTTAAACTATCGATATCCTGTGTAATTTGTGTTTCAGACATATTAGAATCATTAATAATTTTAAATTTTAAAATACTTACTTCTTTCAATAATTTTTGTTGTTCTGATTCTAATGAAACAGGCTGATAATCCTTCCTCTTCAAAATAAGATCTAATTCCTCTAGATCTTTCCCCAGTTTTTGACGAAATATTATCTTACCATATTTAAAATTTAATTCATCTATTTTGTGTTTTAAACTATCGATATCCTGTGTAATTTGTGTTTCAGACATATTAGAATCATTAATAATTTTAAATTTTAAAATACTTACTTCTTTCAATAATTTTTGTTGTTCTGATTCTAATGAAACAGGCTGATAATCCTTCCTCTTCAAAATAAGATCTAATTCCTCTAGATCTTTGCCCAATTTTTGACGAAAAAAAACATTATTATCAGAATAATTGTTAGGTAATGCTGTTAATTGATGTAATTTTTCTGTAGAAAAATTCGGTAAACTTGTGATTTTTGACAACGGAGCAAAATTAAATTTTTTAATAAAAAACAAACTCATTAACAACAAAATAAAAAATATTAAAATAGGTAGTAAAGTAAAAAAAAATCCTCTAGGTGAAGATATTTTATTTTGAAAATCATTGTGAGAAGAAGCATAAGATGAACTGTAATAAGAATTAGAAGACAATTTATTGAAAAATCTTAATTTCGGCAATAAACGCAAAATATTAACAATTAAACTAATAACCCAAATAATTAAATAAACTACAATAAAAATAATTAACCAAAAAATTATATTCACAAAATAATGATAATAATTTTGAATAAAATTAAAAATATTACTCAAATAAAATATAGCTCTTTGCATATTCACAACAAAAACTCCTTTTTTATTACAAATTTAAAAAATATTTGAAAAAATTAAACAAATTTTAATTTAAAAAAGAAATTTTATTTTTAAAAATCTAATAGAATTTAAAATTTTATTTTTTTCTATTTATAGGAAAAAATAAATATAATTTTATTTTTTTTAATAATTGTTGAAAAAAGTTAAATTATTTAATACTACAACAAAATCACCTCCTTAAATTTATCAAACTATAAATAAGTTTTATTAATAATGTTTTATTTGACATTGTTTTTCTTATTTGTTAGAATGAAACCTAGAGTATATCATCATTTTAGTTTGATAAAATTTAGTTTTTATAATAAAAAAATTTACATATTAATTAATTCATAATTTAATTTTTATTTTTTATTATTAAAAATATTAAAATTTCTATTAAAATTTAATTTGACAAAATATAATTATTTTTGATTTGATTTATAAAGTTATAATCTAACAATATAGTTAAGATTTAAAATATTTTTTATTAGGAAAAATTGTATAAAAAAGGAGCAAAAAATCCACAAACATGAAAGAATACGAATTAATGTACATTATAAAACCAAATATAAGCCTAGAAAAAGCTCAAGAAATAGTAGAAAATTTAAACAAAACTTTTCTTAAAAATAAAGATATTAATCATTTCGAAGAAATTACTTCAACTTCTGTAGAGTTAAAAGAATTAGCTTATCCAATTAAAAAATTTAAGCAAGGTTATTATGTACAATCCACAATCAAAGCAGATAATACATTTGTAGAAAAATTTAATCAATTAATGAAAATAACCGAAGAAATAATTCGTTTTTTAATTATCAAAAAATAAAGAAAATACACAAATAGGAGACAGTAATGATAAATAGGGTACTTTTAATAGGAAGAATCACTAAAGATCCTGAAATAAGATTTACAAAAGAAACTAACACACCTTATGTTGTTTTTAATTTAATCGTGGATAGAGAATACACAAATCAAGAAGGCAAAAAAGAATCAGATATAATTCGTTGTATTGTTTGGGACAAACAAGCAGAAAATTTAACCAAATACATTAATAAAGGTAGCTTGTTAGCTGTAGAAGGTAAAGTTAGAACAGAAATATACGAAGATCCTAATAATAACCAAAAAACCAATTTCGATACCAAAATCGTGTGCAAAAATATTAAATTTTTAGAAAGCAAAGAATATTCCGATTATAAAAAAAATAAACAAAAAAATGAATATTCTAATAATTTAAATGTTGAAAGAACATTATTAAACAATAGAGATGTCAAAAATAATACAGATTTTAATAATAAAGAAGCAGATGATGATGATTCGCTTTTTTAAATATTTAATAATTTTAAAAAATAATAAATACTAATTTTAACTAAGGAATGTAAATAAAATATATATGCAAATGATTCGAAAAAAATATTTTAAAAAACGTCGTAAAGTATGTTTTTTTAAGCAAAATAAATTCACCGATATAGATTTTAAAAATATAGAAATTCTCAAAAAATTTATAAATAGTGAAGGTAAAATTTTACCATCCAGAATAACCGGAGTATGTGCTAAATGGCAAAGAAAATTAGCAATAGCTATAAAAAGAGCGCGTCATATGGCCTTAATACCTTTTGTGGAAAAATAAAATATTTATAAATAATAAACAAGTTTTTTTAAATAACTTGTTTTGTTTTTTTTATATAATAGAATTATCTTTATTTTTAACCCGTTTTTTTTTAGAAAAGAGAGTTTAATTATTAATTATGTTAACATTAAGAAAAAAAAATCTCAATTATAAAAAAATTTTTTTATTTATAATTTTGATTGGTACATTTTTATATATGACCTTCCTTGATTATGATAACATCAAATTATTAATTCATAACCCAAATAAAGAAATTCAAGAAGTAAAAAAAATTATTATTAAATTATTTTTTAGCATTTTAGGAAAATTAGTTATTTTAAGCATTTATATGCATTTTCAAAGAAGTTTAAAAATTAAAAGATTACAAAAAAGATTATCTTTGTGGTCTAAATTATCTTATTATATAGATAAAATAGGCGAAGAAGTATTCAACGAATTAACTATAGGAATTATCGTAATTAATACGACAAACAATACTATTGAATGGATAAATACTTACGCTAATAAAATATTTAATAACCCTGATATTAATACTTCTTTAAACTTAATAAATAAACAAATGGCCGAATTATTAAATACTCAAGATAAAGAAAAACAAATAGTTTTAAATATAGGAAATAAATTTTTTGATTGTCTATATAAAAAAGAATTTAATGTTTTTTATTTATTTGATGTAACCCAAAGAGAAAAAATACAAATTCTTTATCATCAAGCTACACCTGCTTTAATATTTCTATCCTTTGATAATTTAGAAAATTCTTTAAAAAATTTAGATTTTTCTGAACAATCACAAATCAAAGTGGAATATTTAAGTGCTATTTCAGATTTTTTCGAAATTTATGAAAGTTATTTAAAGCAATTATCAGATGATAAATTTTTACTTTTATTAAAAAGAGAACAATTGGAAAATATGATATTAGAAAAATTTTCAATTTTAAAAAATATCAGAAATATTTCTGAAAAATATAAATTAAACATAACTTTATCTATGGGAATTGCTTGTTATAACTTACCTTTTAACCAATTAGCTTATTATTCTCAAAGTGCATTAGAATTAGCCCAAAAAAGAGGCGGAGATCAAGTAGTTGTTAATATTGAAAATCAAAAAATTCAATATTTCGGAGCCACTAAAGCTTCTTTAAATACAAACTCTAAAATCATATCTAGAGTTAATTCGGAAATCATTAAAGATCTGATTCAAAAACACCATAATTGTTTTTTTATGAGTCATAAAAATCCAGATTTAGATGCTTTTGGTTCAATGATTGCTATTTATAAAATAGCATCTTCATTAAATAACAATCAAGATCATTATATTATCATGGATATAAACTTAATGGAGAAAAATTTTCAAAATATTTATGAAATTTTAAATCAAGAAAATCCCAATCTTTTCAAAAATATTATTGATGTTCAAAAAGCCAATAAAATGATAAATAAAAATTCCTTAATTATTATTGTAGATAATCAACATTTAGAAATTTTAGATAACAAAGAATTATTAACTTTAACCGATAATATAATCATTATTGATCATCATCGTTCTTCAGAAAAAATTATTTCAAACAAATTCGCCTATATAGATGCCTCCGCTTCATCAACCGTAGAAATGATAATGGAATTAATATTTTTTTTAAACCATCCAGTATACATTTCTCCTTTAGAAGCAACTATTATGTATGGAGGTATGATTATTGATACTAATTATTTTACTTCTCGAACTAGCGAAAGAACTTTAGAAGTAGCATCACGTTTAATTAGTATGGGAGCGGAAAGTCAAAAAATTAAATTATGGTTAAGACAAAGTTATGATCAAATTTTAGAAATGAATCAATTATTATCTCGTATGGAGATTTACATGAAAAAATTTGCTATCATTACAAGTAATAAACCGATTGATGATCGTTCATTTTTAGCTAAAGTAGCAGAAAATTCTTTAAATATACAAAATATTGAAGCAGCTTTTGTAATAGGAGAATTATCATCTACTCATCAAATAGGCATTAGTGCTAGATCCTGTAACGATAATATTAATGTGCAAATTGTTATGGAACAAATGAATGGAGGAGGACATATTAATAGCGCAGCTGCTCAAATTAAAAATGCCAATATTAATGATGTTGTATCAGAATTAAAAACAATTTTAAAAAATGAATATCAAGAAGGAAATGAGAATATGAAAATTATTTTATTAGAAGATTTAGCTGATAAAGGTAAAAAAGAAGAAATTATTCAAGTTAATGCTGGTTTTGGTAATTATTTAATTAGAACCAAAAAAGCTCTTTTAGCAAATTCTCAAAATATTGAAAAATTAAAACAAGATAAAAAAATCCAAGAAGAAAAAGAAAAACAAAAAATTCTCTTAATGACCAAACTCAAAGAAGAAATAGAAGATAAATCAATTACTATTCAAATCCAAATAGGTCCAAATGGAGAAATGCACGGAAAAATAACTCCTAAACACATTATAGATGAACTTTATAAAAGTCATAATATTTTATTAGATAAACCTAAAATCATTTTAGATAACGAAATAAATTCTTTAGGTATCTACAAAGCTAATATTATTTTGAAAGATAATATCATAGCTAATTTAACAATTAATGTAAAAGCTAAAAAATCATGAATGAAAATATAAAACTTCCTTATTACGCAGAAGCAGAAAAATCCATTTTAGGAATTATTTTTTTAGAACCGAAACAAATCATTAATGTATTAGGTCGTTTAGAGGTTAGTGATTTTTTTAATCTTAATAACCAAAAAATTTTCCAAGCAATTCAAGAATTATTTGAAACATCAAAATCTATAGATTATTATTCGGTATATACATTACTACAAAATAAAAATATTCATATAGATGGCGGACAAAACTATTTAATTCAATTAGGAGAAATAATTCCATCTATTTATCATTTGGAAACATACATTAATTTAGTTAATGAAGCAGCTATCAAACGAAATATTATTCAAACTGCTTCTTCTATTGTGCATGAAGGTTTAAATAATCCTGACATTGAGCCACAAATTTTTTTAAATTTAGCGGAAGAAAAAATTTTTCAAATTTCTAATAAAAGTAAAAATAATAATTTTGTTAAAATTAATAATTTAATAGAAATAGTACAAGAAAAAACTCTAAACAATTTACAAAATAAAAATATTATTGGTATAAGTACTGGTTATACAAATTTAGATGAAGTAACTTTAGGATTGAAAAAAGAAGAATTAATTATTATTGCCGCTAGGCCTTCTATGGGTAAGAGTAGTTTCATGACTAATTTAGCAATTAAAATGGCTCAAAATAATAATAATTCTCAAACCTATGTAGCTATTTTTAGTTTAGAAATGTCCAATGAACAATTAGTAACAAGAATATTAAGCTCTCAAAGCGAAATACCTCATAAAAACATTCAATTAGGATTATTAAATCAAACTCAAAAATCATTACTAAAAGTAACAGCTGATAAACTTAAAAAATTAAACATCTATTTTGATGATTCAGTAGCAGTCAATATTCTAGATATAAGAACACAATGCCGCAAATTAAAGCATCAAAACAAATTAGATGTAGTCATTATTGATTATTTACAATTAATTCGAAAAAATAATCCAAATAATCGTCAATCTAACTTTAATAATCGTCAAGAAGAAGTTTCTGATATTTCTAAAAGTTTAAAACAAATGGCTCGCGAATTAAAAATACCAGTTATAGCTTTATCTCAATTATCTAGAGAGGTAGAAAAAAGAGAAGATAAAAAACCTATTCTATCAGATTTAAGAGATTCAGGAAGTATTGAGCAAGATGCTGATATAGTCATGTTTTTATACAGAAAAGGATACTATTCAAAAGAAAAATATAGCGAATATAATATCGATTTAGGGCATACAGAATTAATTATTGCTAAAAATCGCCAAGGTATAACAAGTACTAAATTTTTTAATTTTGATTCTAATTGTTTATTATTTAATGAAACTGACCATTTAATAGAATGAAAAAATAGGATGATATAACCATTTAGATGTTTGAGAAATTAGAATTAATCAAAAAAAAATATTTAAAAAATCAAAAAAAAATATTAGAAAACCCACAAAATTTTCAAAATATTGATTTATTAAAAGAACTAAATAAACTCCAAAAAATTGTTTTTGTTTACGAAGAATATATTCAATTAGAAAAAGAATATCAAAAAATACAAAAAACATTATCTAAACAAAATGATCAAATTCAGGATCAAGAAATAATTCAATTATTAGAAACAGAAAAAAATAATTTAAACAAAAAAATACAAAATAAAACTAATCAATTAGAAAAATTATTATCTCCAGAAAAATATAACACAGAAGATAAACAAAATGTAATTGTAGAAATTAAAAAAGGTATCGGAGGACAAGAATCTAATTTATTTGTCGCAGATTTATTTCGAGCTTATAAAAAATATGTAGAAGATAAAAAATGGAAATTAGAAATAATCAATCTATCATCCACTCCCAAAGAAGGAATTTCCTCTGTCGAATTTGTAATTAAAGGAAAAAATGTTTTTTATTATCTTAAATATGAATCCGGAATACACCGGGTACAACGCATTCCGAAAACAGAAAATAAAGGGAGAATACATACATCTACAGCTAAAATATTAGTAATTCCTCACGATAATCATCCCAAAATAGAAATTAATTGGAATGATATTAGAGTAGATACTTTTAATGCTAGCGGCCCTGGAGGACAATCTGTTAATACCACCAAATCAGCAGTAAGATTAACACATTTACCTACAGGTATTAGCACAGCATGCCAAATAGCTAAAAGTCAACACGAAAACAAAGAAAAAGCTTTTCAATTATTAACTAATAAAATTTATTATCAAAAACAATCTGAACAAAAACAAAAACAAAATCAAATTAAAAAAAATTTAATAGGGAAAAGTGATAGAAGTGAAAAAATAAGAACTTACGACTATCCAAATAATAAAATAACAGATCACAGAATAAATTTATCAATATATAAATTGAATGATTTTATGGAAGGAAATATAGATTTAATTATAAAACCTTTACTAGAAGAGTTTCAACAAAAAAAATTGAAAGATAACTTTTAAATAATTTATGAAAATCTTAAATAACATAATTATTTTTCCCACAGATACTGTGTATGGGATGGGTGCTCCTTGGAATGATAATCAAAGTTTAAATCAAATTTATCAATTAAAAAAAAGAGATCTAAACAAACCAATGGCTCTTTTATTTTATAATTTAGAACAAATAAAAAATATTATCGAAATCAATAACCAAATAAAAAAAATATCTAAAAAATTTTGGCCAGGTCCTTTAACTTTAATAGTTAACACTAAAAAAAAATATTTTCAACTAACTAAAGAAAATAAAATCGGCATTAGAATACCCAATCACCCTATAGCTCTTGAAATATTAAAAAAAGAAGGACCTTTAAAAACCACTTCTGTCAATCAAAGCGGACAACCGCCTTTGAATAATTTTAAAATTATTAAACAACTTTATCAGTATAAAGTGAAAAAAATATTACCCAATAATTATAATTCATCTAACATACCTTCCGCAGTCATAGAAATAAATAATAATAATTTTAAAATATTAAGAACAGGGTCTATAGATATACAAGAATTTTTTAAAACATTAATTGATTAAAAAAATAATAAATTTGTATTGATTTAAATTTAAAAATCCTCTAGCTCTTGATTATAAATAATTCTTTTAACAAAAACATCCGAACATTCCGAATATGGTATAAAACCGATTTTTAAGTTATAAAAAAATTTAAAACTTAACAAAAATAATTTATAAACCAATTCCATATTTAAATTATTTATTTCTTTTAAAAAAAGAGAAGTTTTAGCCGGAGAAAGTTTGCACCAAGAAGATATTAATGAAATATTATTATTTTTTAAAGAATAAAAATAAATTAAAATTAATTCTTGTAATGTTTTAATAATTTGAAAAAAAAACATAAAAAAATTTGGAAATTTATTTATCAAATTAATAAATAATAAATAACTTTCTAAATTTTTTTGAGATACCAATAATTTAATTAAAGATAAAATGTTTTCATTTGGCTCGTAAAAAATTAAATCTTTAATTATTTTCGGATCATCAATCGTTTTATTCTTTAAATAATAAGATTTTATTTTGTTTATTTCTTGTTCTAATAAAAATAAATCACCTCGATAATGATTAATTAATTCTTTAGTAAGAATAGATTTTATATTAAAAGAAATTTGAAAATTATCATCTTCAAATGATTTCAAAATATAATTATACAAATCTCGAGAATTATTAATCGCAAAAACTTCTTCTACATGCATGAAACATTTTAATTTATTATATAAATATGTAAAATTAACAATATTATGATTTAAACTAACAAATAAAATAATATTTTGCTGAGATTTCTCAAGAAAATTAAACAAAAAAGAAAAATCTACTTTATTTTTCAATTCTAACAAAACAGAAATATTCTCTATAAAAATAATTTTTTTATTCAAAAAAGAATTAAAAGTATATAAATGTTTTTTAAGGTCATAAATAATTTTAGAATATTCAATAACATCGAATTTAAACAACCAAAAAGAATAATTTTGCTGAAAAGATAAAGAAATAATTTGTTGCTTTCTTTTTTCCAAAAAAAATAACTGTTTATAACATAATAAAGTAGTAGATAACACTTATTAATCCCCCCTTTTATTACTAAAAAAAATCAATCATAATCGATAGCACGAGGATGACATTTTAAATAAATCTGTTTTAGACGTTTTTGACTAATATGAGTATAAATTTGAGTAGTAGTTATATCTTCATGACCTAAAATTTTTTGTAAAATCCTTAAATCCATACCATTTTCTAACAAATGTGTAGCAAAAGAATGTCTTAAAGTATGAGGAGAACACGCAGATAATTTAGATAATAAAATATTTTTTTTAAAAATTTTGTAACAACCTTGTCTAGATAAACGAAGACCGTGATAATTTAAAAAAACCCAATCATTCTTTTTATCTTGACATAAACTTAATAAAGGTCTAATTTTTTTTAAATAATAATAAAATAATTTGGCAACATGTTTAGTAATCGGCACTAATCTTTCTTTATTACCTTTGCCAATAATAAAAATCTGCAATTTTTCCAAATATAAAGATGATAAAGTTAAATTTAAAATTTCAGATACTCTTAGACCTGAACTATACATCAATTCAAACATTAATTTATTACGAAAACTTATAAAAGAAGAATTATCATTTTTTATTGTATTTAAAAAAATAATAATTTCTTCAAAAGATAATACAATTGGTAATTTTCTAGTAATTTTAGGGATTTTCCAATTTTCAACAATATTTCGATTTATACATTTTTCTAACAACCAAAAAAAATGTATTTTTTTAATAACAATAATCTTACGCGCTATAGTTCTACTACTTAGATCGTTATTTTTAGAAATATAATTAAGAAAATCAGAAACATGATTTTTTTGTATTTTATTAGGAGAATTTAATTTTAAAATATGAAATAAAAAATTCAAATATTGTCGAGAATCAATTAAATAAGCATTTATAGTATTTTGCGATAATAATAACTCTTGTAGCAAATAAATTCTAAATTTTTCTAAAGTATTTTCAATCATTATATTCACAATAAATCCCTTAATTAAAATTTATAATTATTATTAATCGATACTTTAAATAATTAAATACATAAAAAAAGTTGTTAAAGGTATTTTAACAAAATTAGTTAAGAAAATAGATTCCCAATAAAATTCTTTGGTTGTAGTATAAATTAAAAAAGTAGCAATAATAGAAATAAAATAATTAAAAATACAAGTAATTAAAGAAATATCTTTTTTTTTATAAATATATAAATATTTAGAAATAATATCTATGCCACCTGTAGAACCGCCGATTCTAATACAAATTCCAGCAATAATACCAGTTATCAAAGAAACAATAAAGACTCTTAAAAAATTACTAAACCAAAACTTCCCCTCATAATCAAAAATACCAAAAAAATTTTGCATTTTATTAAAAACAAGCCCATTATTACCATTAATTAAAATAGTTAAAATAGTTAAAAAAATAAAAATAAAAATAGTATTTAAAAAAGTAATAATGTTAAATTTACCATCTAATTTAGGAAAAGCAATAAAAATGAACAAAACAAAATTCACTAAAAGATAAAAAAATGCTGCAAAAAAACCTACAAAAGAAGAATTATATTGCAAAATAGCAAAATTACTTTTCAAAACTTTTGCAATAGCATCACCAATACCATGAACACCTGTAACATATAAATTTATTTTATAATTACCACTAACAAAAAGAATATCAGTTAAACAATAAAAAAAACATAAAACAATATTAATTAAAATAAAATTAAAATTAATTTTTTTACTTTGAGAAAAAATATTGGTATTTTCTTCTTTTTTAATCACAAAAAATAACCTTTTCTAATTAATTTTTAATTTTTTCTCTGACCCAAACAAAAATAAAATCCAAAATTCCATTTTTTTATAAAAATAAGAAAACACTTTATAAATGTATTTATATGTGTAAATTATATCATAATATATCTAAAATCCAAAAAAAATTCCTATTTAATTTCTATTTTTTATTATTTTAAGAATAATTTTATAATTTTTTCGATTGTTAAAAATGTATAATTTTCAATAATCAAAAAAATATTTTAATATGTTATTCTATTGAAAAATTTATTACATAGAATATTTAATTCCTAAAATTTCTCTTATTTTATTAATTTTTTGTTGAGATATAGTGTTAGCTTTAAAAGCTCCATTAGACAAAATATTTTCTAAAATAGAATCATTAATAACATTTTTAAAATTATTTTGAATAATTTTAATTTTTTCCAAAACCAAAGATACTAATTTTATTTTAAATTCTCTATAAGAATAATTGGTAAATAAAAATTCTACTTGAGAAATTTCAATACCTTTTAAACCTGCATAAATTTTTAATAAATTCGAGATACCAGGTTGCGTTTGAGGATCATATTTTATTTTACCTATATTATCGGTTACTGCCTGCATAATTTTTGTTTTAATATTATCTAAATCTTCTAATAAGAAAATACAACCTTTATCTTGATCTTTATCTAAAAAACTACTTTTACTCATCTTTTTATCAGGTTTATTCAAAGAATTAATAGTGTATCCTATATTTAAAAATTCTGGAATTTTAAAAACATCTCCATAAAAATAATTAAAACGAATAGCTAAATCACGAGTTAATTCTAAATGTTGTTTTTGATCTCTTCCGACTATAACTATATCAGCATCATAAAGTAAAATGTCAGATGCCATTAAAAGAGGATAAGTGAAAAGAGAAACTTTTGAATTGGAAGAGTTTTTTTTATTTTTTTCTTTAAATTGAATCATTCTATTCAACTCCCCTAAATAAGAATTACATTCCAAAATGTAACTTAAATAAGTATGAGCAAAAATATCTGATTGAAGAAAAAAAGTAGTTTTAGACAAGGATAAACCAGAAGATAACAAAATAGCTGCCATATTACGTATCACTTGTTTTAAGTCAAACTCTTTAGAAAAAGTTGTTAAAGCATGTAAATCAGCAATAAAAAAATAAAATTCATATTGTTCGGAAAATTTTTGCTGTAATAATATCAAAGGTTGAATAATTCCAAGCCAATTACCTAAAGTCAAATCTCCACTAGGTTTTATACCAGTAATAATAATTTTTTTTTTTATTAAAGATATACTATTCATAAATTAAAATCCTTTTTTTTACTTTAACTGATTTATTTTTAATTTCAAAGATAATATAAAAAAATGCAGCAAATAATATAAATAAAACAAATTCTCTAATAAAAACTGCTTTTTTTCCCCTAAAATAATTTATTCCTAGAATAGGTTCTCCAAAAATTTTATTCTCATGAAGATTATAATCGCATTGAATATTAGCATAAGGAAACCAACATTTATTAGATGTACAATGAACACCTAAACAGGTTTTTAAAGGCTCCAATAAACATAAAAAAAAGAAAAATAAATAAATTAAAGGATGTATAAAAGAAATAAAAATTTCTTTAATTTTAATCTTAGATATTTTTAAATAAATAAAAATTATAAAAAAAGTTAAAGGAATAATAGTATGTTGGATAATACTTAAAAAATGACTTTCATAAATATTTTGAAAAAAATTTGCATTATAAAAAATATTTTGTCGCAAATAATTACAAAAAATATTAAAATCGTTATATTTTTTCCAAATCGGGGCAAGGATCATATTATAAACAAAAAAAGTCAATAAAGAATTAACTAATACTATTAAAATAATTTTTTTTTGCCTTTCTTTATTTTTAATTTCTACTAAAAAAGTGCATAAAATATACAAAATAGATAGAACCATTTGATTAGTAAAAAATCTATAATGAAAAAATATTTGTTTAAAAATCTTTTTTATATCAAAAACATTAACTTTATAATAAACGATTACATATATATCAGAAAAAATAGTAAAAATTACTAAAAATAAAAGTAATTTAAAAATAAATTTATTTTTAATATTATTATTACATAAATTAAAAGGATTTTTTTGGTATTTTGCATTTATTAATGTTAAATTTTTAATCATAACTATTGAATATGTTTTTAATTCAATTAAAAACCCTTTCTAAATTTTTTTAAAAAAAATAAAAAATTTCAAACAAACATAAAAAATCATTTCAAATAAAATGAATAAAATTTTATATTTTTTTATTTTATTTTTTACAAAAATAAATTTTAATTAATCAAAGCAGGAGGAGCTTGTGGATATGATACTTATGTAGGAAAGCCACCCTATTCTGCTTTTATATCCGCTGGAAATCCAGTGCTATTTCAAAATGGAAAAG
>NZ_JAOSIT010000020.1:0-10618 GCF_030586975.1 Candidatus Phytoplasma gossypii
AAAATTCTCGAGCCTTTTCTCTACCTTGACCAATTTGTTGTTCATTATAGCTATACCACATACCATTTTTTTTAATTAAATTTAAACTTACTGCTAAATCTAAAATTTCACTAATTTTAGAAATACCTTTTCCATATAAAATATCAAAACTAACAGTTTTATAAGGAGAACAAACTTTAGATTTAACAATACGAACATTAGTTTTTACTCCAATAACTTGATCATTATCTTTAATTAATTCTGAGGTTTTTCGAACATCTAATCTAACAGATGTAAAAAATTTTAAGCCTTTTCCTCCAGGAGTAACTTCATTGTTGCCAAAAGTAATTCCTACTTTTTCTCTTAACTGATTAATATAAAGCAGAATAGAATTTGATTTAGAAACAATATAACTTTGTTTTCTTAAAGCTTGATTCATCATTCGAGCATGTATACCTACATAAGAATCGCCAACCTCACCATTTATTTCTGCTAAAGGAGCTAAAGCAGCTACAGAATCTACTACTATCAAATCAACAACATTATTTTGTATTAAAAAATTGGCAATATTTAAAGCATTTTCTCCGGAATCAGGTTGAGATATTAACATTTTATCTACATCAACTCCTATATTTTTAGCATAATTAATATCTAAAGAATTCTCGGCATCTATAAAAGCAACAAGACCTCCAGATTTTTGAGCTTCTGCTATCGCATGCAAAGCTAAAGTAGTTTTACCAGCACTTTCAGGTCCAAAAATTTCTACAATCCTACCCTTCGGCAAACCTCCAATAGACAAAGCTATATCCAATCCTAAAGAACCAGTCGAAATAGATTCTATAGGATCTACTTTATCAGAATTCATCTGCATAATACTGCCTTTTCCGAAAATTTTTTCTATTTCGCTAATAGTTTGCGTTAAAGGAGGTTTTTTAAATATTTCTTTATTCATTTACTAAACACCTCTTATATAATTTTACTAAAATTCATCATAATTATAAAAAAAGATAAATTTTTAATAATTTAAAAATAAATTAACTTCAAATTTTTTAGGATATAATCTATACCAGAAATCACAATTATAAAAATATTCAATATTAAAATAAAATTAATAATAAAATACATTTTTAAATTATATTCCGGAAATAATTGAGAAAAAAAACGTTCTAATTGAGCAGATAAAAGCATTATAATAATTGAAACAAAATTCAAAAAAGTTTTTAATTTACCACCAAAAGAAGAACTAATAATATGTTTTTTTTCAAAAGCTAATAATCGAATACCCATCACAATAAAATCTCTTATAATAGTAACTATCAAAAAACTTACAACATAATTAACAATTTTATCATTATCTTGGTGCAATAAATGATTATTTTGACATAAAATCAGCAAATAAAACGAAGAAATAATAACTAATAATTTATCAGCTATAGGATCAAAAAATTTACCAAAAACAGTTGTTTGACAAAATTTCCTTGCAATAAATCCATCTAAATAATCAGTTATAGATGCTACTATAAAAATAATATTAAAATAATTTTTAAAAATTTCTATTTCATGTTTTAATAATTTTAAATATAAAAAAGGTAACATACAAAAAACTAAAAAAATACGAAATATCGTCAATAAATTAGCTGTTTTTTTAATTATATTTTTCATATTCTAATCATCTTTCTAAAAATACAAAATAAATAATTCCAAAATAAATATTTTTATCATCAATTATATTTTATATCTTTGAACTATTTATTCCCATTAATAATAAAATTTATTATATTTATCATAATATTTGGTATTTTTATATGGATTTTTTATCAAAAAACACATTTATTTCTCCTTTCGAATATGAATTAAAAATTAAAAATTTCATTTTGATCAAAAATTACAATTATAATGGCATAATTTTTTTAAAGATAATTGTTAATAATATCTTTATATATTTTATTAAAATTGGAAAAAATATTATATATTTTGTTTATTAATAAAAAGTCAATTTTCATTACTAAATTTAAGAACATTTCATTTTCAATTTTTATATATAATATAACATAATGAAAAAATATAAAAAATAATTATTCTAAATATCAAAAAAATAATTTAAATATTAAAAAATAAACTTATATAAATCCCGTATTTATTAATAATAACTTTTATTTGAACAAATTAATCTTATACTTTTTAATCTTTTAATATAAAAGAAATTTAACTTAATAAATATTAAATATTATTAATAACTAAATTAACTAATAATTAAAATTATATAATTTATTAAAATATAACAATATAAATAAAAAATTGTCATGTTAATAATAATTAAAATTTAAAAGTAAATTTTAAAAAAATTTTATATAATTTGATTTTATCCAAATATAAATGATCTTTATTATGTTTTTGTAAAACAA
This sequence comes from Candidatus Phytoplasma gossypii, assembly GCF_030586975.1. Classification (NCBI taxonomy): domain Bacteria; kingdom Bacillati; phylum Mycoplasmatota; class Mollicutes; order Acholeplasmatales; family Acholeplasmataceae; genus Candidatus Phytoplasma; species Candidatus Phytoplasma gossypii. Next base: position 2,385 of record NZ_JAOSIT010000020.1, read on the forward strand.
CTTTAAGAATACCTAATATTTATTATTATATTATTTTTTGTTATAATTAGATTGCGTTTGTTTAAAATTTAAATTCACTTTTTTAATTTAGGATTGTGTATGGTTTATTATCACGAAGTAAGATTTTATTAAATTTCTATAAATCATTAGAAAGTGAGATCGACTAAAACACATGAATTTCACCAGTGACAAAAATATATTATACAAAATATTATTATTTTTTATCATTTTCTTAATTTTATTGGGTCAAATTTTTTTTATTATGAATGTATTAGCTCATAATGAAGAAATAGAAGAAGAACATGAGAAATTATCTCAAACTCATAAACAACTATTAGAAAATTATAATAAAATAAAAATTGAACCTATTTCAGAAAAAAACAATAATATTAATTCAAATAAAAATTCTTTAAAACCTATATTAAATTCTTTACAAGAAAGTATAGAATTGCAAAAAAAGTTTTTTCAACCAAAAACAAATTCTTTCGATTTTTCTTTACAAAAATTAACTGATGAAGCTGCCCAAAGTATTATAGTTTTTAAAAATAATGAAGAAGAAAAAATCGATCATATTAAATATTTTAATAAATTTGGAGAATTAATAAGCAAAATCTTTTTAAACAATGAAAATAATTATTATAAAAAAATAGAAGAATATCAAAATAATCAATTATTCAAAACAACAGTTTTTGCTGATGATTATCAATCGGAATTAATTTCCTTTTATAAAAATAATAAAATTAAAACTGAAATATTAAATGTATATAATAAAAATACTAAAACTTTCATAACACATAACATTGCAGAATATGATGATGAAGAAAAATTAATAATAACGAGTTTTTATCAAAAAACTGCTCCTTATAAAATAGACAAAAAAATTTATTGGAATAATGAACAAAAACCGATAAAAAGCGAAAGTTTTAAATATATTGATGATAGATTAAACGCTATAGAGGAATTTAATGCAAATCAACAAATTACTAAAATAACCATTTTCAATCCAAATCAACAAATATCTTCTATTCAAGAATTTAATTACATCACTAATGAAGTTTTAATTGAAACTAAATTTTTCGATAGCAACAATAAATTAACCGAAACAAAATTTGATGTTAAAACTAATAAAAATATCATATCCGAGCCTGATTTAATAGATACAAGATTCCGTATTATGTGAATATATCTCCAAAAATTATTATAAAAAATTAATTTTTAATCATTAATTAAAATTTCATTTATAAAATAAAAAATTAAAATTATTCTAAAAGTACCAAAATTTTTCTCATAAATGTTTTTAATTGAAAAAAAATTTCTCCAAATAATAAAATATTAATATATAAATTTATAAAACAAATTAGAAGAAATTATAAATGTAATTTTAGTAGTAATCTAATTTAGCAAAAATAACGATATTAATAACTGAATATTCAAAACTTAATATCTAATCAACATATAACGATATATTTTAAATATGCATATTTTAAAATATGCATATTTTTTTTTAATCTTAGTAATATTTTTTAAAATTAAAATACTTTTAACTTAAAAATAAAAATTTAAAATATCAAATCACAAAATGAACTAATAAATTGCAATATTGAATACGGATAATAGATAAAAAATATGTTAGATATTATAAAAAAAATAAAAAAATTAACTAAAAAAATAAATCAGGCGAATTATGAATATTTTAATTTGAATCAATCTTCTTTAAGTGATCAACAATATGATGCATTATTACAGGAATTGATATATCTAGAACAGAATTATCCGCAATATAAATTAAAAAATAGTCCGACTGATAAAGTAGGTAGTTCTTTGGATAATAACGAAATACCTAAAATAACTCATAGTAAACCTATGTTATCTTTAGACAATGCTTTTGACATTACAAAAGTAAAAAAATTTTATACAAAAATAATGGAAAAATATCCTCATTGTAATTTTATTACAGAATTAAAAATAGATGGTATAGCTATTAATTTAAAATATGAACAAGGAATTTTAACGCAAGCTACTACAAGAGGAAACGGCTTAATAGGAGAAGTAGTAACTCATAATATTAAAAATATCACAGATATTCCCTTAAAACTTTTACAACCAATAGATTTAGAAGTAAGAGGAGAAGTTTTTTTTAATTATGAAAATTTTAAAAAATTAAACGAAAAACATAACAAAGAACAAAAAAAATCTTTTGCTAATCCACGTAATGCCGCGTCCGGAACCATTAGATTATTAAATCCTAATATTGTCGCTTCTAGAAATTTATCTTCTTTTTTATATAGTATCGTAAAAACTTCGTTAATTGTTCATACTCAAAAAGAAGTTTTAGAATTATTAAAAAAATTAGGTTTCTCTGTAAATCCATATTATCATATAATTAATTCTTGGTCTGATTTAATTAACTTTATAGATTATTATATAGATTTAAAAACCTCTTTAAATTATGATGTAGATGGTATTGTTATAAAATTAAACCAACTCGATTTATATCCGAAAATAGGTTATACAAATAAATTTCCTAAATACGCTCTGGCTTATAAATTTAATTCCATTACAGGCGAAACTATAATCAAAAATATTTTATTTTATGTAGGCCGAACTGGCATAATTAATCCTGTAGCAGATCTTGAACCTATTATTCTTGATGGTAGTAAAATATCACGTGTGACCTTGCATAATTACAATTATATTCAAAATAAAGATATTCGTATTAATGATAGCGTAATTATTGTAAAATCAGGATCGATTATTCCTAGAATTATTAAAGTCATTATTAATAAAAGAGTTGCTTCTGCGAAACCTTTTGTAATGATTACAAAATGCCCTTCTTGCGATTCATTATTAAAAAAAGAAAATAATGGAATTAATTATTTTTGTATTAATTCCGAATGTAATGAAAAAAAAATACAAAAAATAATTCATTTCGCATCTAAAGAAGCTATGGATATCCATATTTTAGGTTCCCAAACATTAACTATTTTATTTAAAAACAAAATTATCAACAAAATTTCGGATTTATATATTCTTGAAGAAAAAAAACAACAATTACTAAAATTACCTTTTTTTGGAATTAAAAAAATTAACAATATTTTGGAAGCTATAGAAAAAAGCAAACAAAAACCCTTTGATCGCGTTCTATTCGGGTTAGGAATACAACATGTAGGTAGTAAAATTGCTCAAATTTTAACTAATAAATTTTATAATATATATAATTTAAAAAAAGCTACAATAGAACAACTAACTAAAATACACGAAATAGGACAAGAAATAGCTCATAGTATACATAATTTTTTTAATGATGAAGAAAATATTCAAGAAATTATTCAATTAGAAAAACATCAATTAAATTTTTCTACTCAAAATATTATTAATAATGTTGATGATAATTTTTTTAAAAACAAAAAAATTATTATTACAGGAACATTGTCGCAATATACACGTTCACAAATAATTCAAAATTTATCAAAATTAGGAGCTTTAATAGTGAATAATATATCTAAAAAAACTAATTATTTAATCTGTGGGGCAAATTACAGCGAAAAAAAACTTGAAAAAGCTAAAAACATAAACATTACTATTATTCAAGAATTAGAATTATATAAACTTTTATCACGAACTAAAAATAAAATATAAAAAGGTAATAATTATCAAAAATGAAAAATATCGGTATCGATTTAATTGAAATTAATAAAATTATTCAAATAGGATTAACCTCAATATCTAATCGTATTTTATCTATTTCAGAATATCAAATTTATAAAAAAATAAATTCTTTAAAAAGTAAAAGTTTTTTTTTAGCAGGAAGATGGGCCGCTAAAGAAGCAATATTTAAAACTTATCAAAAAGGTAATTTAACCAATAATTATTGCGACTGGTCTATATTAAACGACGATAAAGGAGCTCCTTATATAATAGATAAATATAATAATCGATTTATGATATCTATTACTCATACTGAAAAATACGCTTTAGCTTTAGTTATTATGTTATAATCTTGAATTAATTTTGATAAATATTAATTTCTTTTTTAAAATTATTTATCGCGAAGATAGTTGTAATATATCGAAAATTACTAATTTTTTTGAATTCTCTTTTTAATCAATAATTTTCCATAATTAACCTCTAACATGAATTCGTTTTAAGGAATAATTAACAAATAAAGATCAACAATTCAGTTGATCTTTATTTTTAAAATCTCAATTATTTAAAAATTAATTTAATAACTATTTAATTAAATATTTATATATTAATTCATCAAAATTAAACTAAAAAATCAATTTATATTTTTTTAAAATAATCCAACATTAAAAAAAATAGCATTCAAGAATAAAAAGATTTAAAAATGATATTAACACTAATTATTATTTAATAATAAAAGCAAAACTTAATAATAAATAATTATTTTTGTAAATTTTTTTTCAATTTACTACCATAAATATTTAAATTCATATCAGGCGTTCCTAGATTTTTTGGTTGTAAAAAACTAACTAACATATGAGTAGAATTAAATATATTTATTTTCTGGATTAAATGAGAAGATAATTGGGAAGATAGTTGATTTTGCTCTAATGAAAAAATTTCTAATCGATTATCTAACTTATTATAATGCAAAGCAAAGCCTAATGTTTTTTCAAGATTATTATTTTTTATATATAAACGGATGTTTTGATCAATATAACAAGTAGCCTCGTGATTTTGTTTAAACATTTCATAACTTTCTATTGCTCCTGGAATCAAAAAATTACAAATTAATTTACTCGCGATATATTTCGTGGTTTGATTAATGCCAGTTTTTAAAATTTTTAAGTTTATTTGATTTTTAACTTTTTGAATTATTTGGGTTCTAATACGTTTTTTAAGAGAATCATTTCCAAGAATTTTTTGATAAAAATTTTGAAGATTAAGACCTAATTCGGCCATTTCTACCTCGGATGCTTCATTAAAAAATATATCTTCATAAGGTATTTTATCTACCTCGTTTTGAAAAAAATTCTCTAATAAATCATAACTCATAGAAAATAAAGAATTCGACATCTCACAATTACAAAAAGTTATATCAACATAAGAAATTTCCTTTAAATAATCAGGATCAAAAAAAAATATACCTTTTTCTGGACGATATTGAATAAAATATTTAACAAATTGATTAATAAAAGCAATTTGATCATCCGAATCATTAATATATTTATCACCAGTTACTTCTTGTGCTGTATCTAAAACTTTAAATATTCTATTAACAGGGAATAATAAATTACTCACTAAAACAGTAGTATTTTTTATAATTTGTTTAGTATTAGCAAATTCTTTATAAGTTTTACAAGGCATTCTTTTGAAAGGAAAAAGATTATAAAACACATAAGCTTTGTCAGAAAACATATGACCTTTTTCATGGCGCCAATAAATAGCGTTATGCTTTGTATTATAATCTTTTTCATAATTAGCAATATCGAAAGCACACAATTTTAAAAAATTATTATTTAATAACCAAACGAATTGAATTAGAAATAAAAATATTAAAAATTTATTTAATTTTAATAATTTCATATTTTTATAATCTCCATAACTTGGATTTTAAATTTAAAAAATTTTAATATTATGTATCCGAATTACACTAAATAACTAGAAATGTTAAAATTAATATCCGTTTAATTTATATTCATAAATTTTTAAGATAATTTAATTTTCTTTTGAGTTTTTGGATAGCATTTTTACGTATTTTTTGAACTTCTTTAGGAGTTATTTTTAAAGAAAAAGCTATTTCTCGATAAGAATTTTTTTCATGACATGAAAAATTATTAAAGAAACCGAAACTTAAACCAATAATTTTAAATTCTGATGAATTTAAAGTTTTTCTTATTTTTTTAATCCAAAATTCATAATCTGTTTGTTTTAACCAATTTTGATGAGGATTTAAAGAATAATTAGCGAAAGAATAATAAATAGTTTCTTGAAAATTAGTATTAATTATAAAATAATTTTTTTGAGGAACAACTGGAATATGACTATTTCGAATTAATTCGCGAATAACAAATTTAATAGTTGGTTTAGCATAAGCTATAAAATCATAACCTTGATCTTGATAATAACCTAAAGCACGAATTAAACCTAAAAAGCCTTCTTGAATTAAATCTGATTTATTCAAAATAGACGGATAATATTTAAATTGATTAACAATTTTGTAAACCAAAGGCGCATGAACTTCAATCAATTTATTTCTAATAGATAAGTTATTTTTATCTTTTAAAAAAAGTGAAAATAATCTTTTTCTTGGCATATAATTCCTTTCTAAAACGTTCTTTAAGTTAATAATTAATAAAACAAATCTTGAAAAGATATTTTGTAAATTAAAAATTTCTTTTTAATAATTCAAGATTTTTATTATGTAATAAAAATATTTACCAAATAAACAAACTTAAATTAAAATTATCTTCTTATAAATTATCCAATTTGTTTTTTTTAATAATAAGAATATGCGAACATATAACTTATCGAAATTTATATTTTTGGTATATATAAAACATTTAAAATTAAATTTCATTTGTTCTTTATTTAGTTAGGTAAAAAAGTTTAAAATTTCTTATTAAAATAAAAAAACAATATTTTAAACATAAATATCGATATAATCTAAAAAGTTAAATAATAGTTTATTAAAAATTTATTATTTATATAAAAATTAAATAAATAATTAATACTATAAAAAAATTATTAATAAATTATTATTTTTGGCATAAATAAATTATTAAGATATTGAAAAAAACATTTTAATCAAATATAACTAACATATTCTGCTAAAATAACATATCACCGCACCGCACCCTAAAAGTATTACAACTAAATAATTGCTTAATAATCATTAAGATCAACTTATCAGTTGGTCTTTTTATTTTTTAAAAAGAATAAAAAGTGAAACTTCAGCTTTTCTAAAAATATTTTTAGAAAGGGGACTCATGAATCGAAAAACATTATTTTTACTTTTTTTAAAAGATAAAAGTAATTTTAAGTTACGCGAACAATTAATAATATTACATTTACCTTTAGTTAAAAAACTAGTTTATCAATTTAAATATTATCCGCGTTGTTTAACTCGAGCCAATTTAGAACAAGTACATCATGAATTTTTTTTAAAAAAATGAAAAAGAAATTAAGTGCCACCGAATTCCAAATTATTCATTTAAGTTTTGGGATTCCTTTAGGCAATATTCATAAAAATTACCAAAGCTGTTATACCAACACGGAAATTGCTGAACAACTCAATTTATCTTTAAGAAAAGTAGCAAATATAAAAAAGCAATCAAAAAATTAAAAAAAATATATCGAAAGAGCAATAAATTATGTTAAACAAAGTCCAATTAATCCGCCGTTTGAGCCATGATTTAGAAAAACAATACATTAATAGCCATCACGAACAAATTCCCAAAATTGATTTTCAATTAGCCGTTAATCACAAAGAACAAGTCCAATTTATTCCTTGTATCGCGTTTCGAAAATTAGCGGAAAATATGAGTCAATATTTACATAAAGGTTTCAAAGTATATATCGAAGGGAGTTTATCGATCCAAAAATATAAAAATCACGAAGGACAAACAAGAACAACGACAAAAATTATTCTCCAAAATGTCATCTTTTTAGATAATAAACCGCAAGATAATTTACCTTTTAACGATAAATTTAATGAACGCTTTTGGGCTTTTGAAAAGAAGAAGGAATTAAAAGATATAGATATGAGACAAGTTAAATTTTTTATTGATTATTCCGATTATCCTTATATTGATTTTAAGAAACTAAAAACTAAGAGGCACGGCCCTGTTTTCCCTCATTTATATAATGAATTCAAACATTATACTTATAAACCCATTTCTCACGGAACTAAAAAAGGAGAAGAAAAAAATTTAACTCAGGAACATTGTGTGTTAATTGATAGAATAATAAAATTATATGGCAACAAAAAAGCTCCTATTTTATCTAATTTGACACATCAAGAAGCTCCTTGGCGACTGGCTTGGGATAATAACGAAGATTGGTCTAAAAATGTTATTAAAGACGAAATAATAAAAAAATATTTTACGAAAAATTTCAAAAAAATAAAGTAATCTTATGAGTTGGTATTTCTAAAATTAGTGAAATTTTAGATTTAGCAGTAAGTTTAAATTTAATTAAAAAAAATGGTATGTGGTATAGCTATAATGAACAACAAATTGGTCAAGGTAGAGAAAAGGCTCGAGAATTTT
>NZ_JAOSIT010000021.1:0-10284 GCF_030586975.1 Candidatus Phytoplasma gossypii
TTAAAAATTTCAAATTTAATTTTTTTTGATCCAAATAGGAATTTATCTCTCATCATTATCTTGTAGAATTACTTTATTATCTCTAATATCGAGAGCTTCATTAATTTAATTTCTATGCGGTTGTAATTATGCTAAAAAAGCCATTTTGGATACCAAAATGGCGATTTTTTACATGAAAGATTTTTTGATGTTTTATACAAGTGTTTTAACAACAACAAATTAATAATATTAACGGGGGGGTCATTTGCAGTTAGTAATATCCTTCCTTTTTATCATAATTTTTTTCTTTTAAACTTCTTGTAACAAAGACAATAACAAAAAGGGATAAACTTAAATTTGCTAAGATTCAAAAAACTTGATATTTTGAATACTTAGAAGTGGGCGCCAAAAGAGGCCTAAATTTCGCGCTATCTAACCAATAGCCAGAGCCGATAAACTCTGAATGGAGATGGTCGGTTTGACAAACGAAAGAATGTCAAATTATAGTAGACCATAAAAGCGGGTTGCGACGAAAGCAAATTAGTCAAGAAGATACCGCCACCGAATAATTCTATGGGAAAGCCTGAAATGGCCTAAGAAGGAAAATTGATGTAATAGTATAACCTGTTCGGAAGTTGCTTAAACGGACAGTCCAGAGCCTACTAATATATAACTTCTGTATTGAGTAGTTTATCACATAAGAAAACCTGGAATCAGCCTCCAGAAAGAGGATACTTCCCCTAAGGAATTAAGGTAGAAATTTAGTGTAACTTGGAGAATCCTAAAACTAAGTAATTAAATTTACTAATCAGGAAATAAAAGCCCGGATGGTCAAGGATAAAGCATCTTTTTAGTAGTCGTAAGGGTAAACCTAAATTTGGGATAATTTAGTTAATCGGCTTACCGAGAAGAGAGTTAATCACTCTTATAGGGCGAAAGAAGAAAGTAATTTATTATTTATTCAATGGTATCAAGGAAGGAGTTGATATACTATGTCAACAACGGTTTCACTAGAAACTAAACTTTCGCGAACATTGGATAAAATTCAATATCGTTCAGCAAAGGCCACTCTTTAAAAAGAGAGCTGCAACAAGGAATGAATAACTTTCAGAATAAGCCAACAGCATTTAATAAAATTGCTGCTAACAAAGGGGCGGGCACACCCGGAATTGACAATGAAACCATCGATGGGATTAATCTAGAAAGACTAGAAAGATATCATCAGGAATATGTCAATAATGGTTATAACCCCAAACCAGTTAAAAGAATTCTTATTCCTAGCGATAATAAAAGAACTAGACCCTTGGGGCTACCTACCATTAAAGATCGGTTAATACAAAAATGCCTTAGCTCCCTATTTTGAAAATATCTTTTCAGAATGGAACTTGGGATTTAGAACCAAAAAATCTTGCCATGATGCAATCAAACGCGTCAAACAAAGATTTAAAGGAATTGACTACATCGTCAAAACGACTTAAAAGGCTACTTTGATACCATCAATCATGAAATTCTCATGCGAACCTTAAATCGGTTCATCAAAAAGAGTAAAACTCTCTCAACCATTAACAAATGGCTAAGAGCTGGCTTCATGAAAGATGGGATAAAATACGAATCCTTATCAGGTTCTCCTCAAGGAGGAATTATTTCCCCTTTGTTGGCGAATGTATATTTACATTACATGGACCTGAAAATGGAGGAACTGATTAAAGAAGGAAAGCCAATTAAGAAAGGTAATCCAGAATATGGGAAGGCATGGTCCAAAAACCAACACCATCAACTGGGGATTGATAGGTATATCAATTTAAACCCAAAGATAAGAGTTGAATATATCTGCTACGCTGATGATTTTATCATTGGTGTTAAGGGCGAGTATGACAAAGCCGAAGGGATTAAGAATCAAATAACGCAATGGCTAGAACAAGATTTGAAACTTACCATTAGTAAGGACAAATCAAAAATTGTGAAAGCTAACAAAGGCACAAGGTTTTTATCCTACATGATAAAGGTAAATCCCACCAATAAAACTCGTACAAGGAAATCTACAAAGAATTCCTTCAACGGTAAAGTTCAAATCCAAATTCCCCAAGCGAAAGCCAAAGAATACGGACACGAATACAATTGGTTAAAAAAGGGGAAGGTGAAACACGATGAAGCTTTAGCGGATAGAGACGAATTAGAAATAATCCGGACATATCAAATAATTGTTAAAGGAATTATCCAATACTTTTGTTTGGCTAACAATCTCGGTGTTTTAACCCATCTAAATTATCTAGCTGAAGATAGCTGTTTGAAGACACTGGCAAGAAAATGGAAAACATCGATTGCCAGAGTTCGAAAGAAACTTAATATAGGTTCAACTTGGGCTATTCCTTATCTTAATAAAGGGAAAATCCAATATGAACCGTGGGCTGTCTACTCTTGGGATAAAATTAAAAAAATGCGTAATTACAAGGGAAACCCGGACATTGCCATTAATAGATTTTTATTACAGGGTCGTACACATCTAACTGACCGTCTAAAAGCGGAACGTTGTGAGAACTGCGACAAAACAACTCAACTCCAAATTCACCACATTGGTACAGTTCGCGATGCGAGCCGCCATAGTGTCATGAATAAAAGAACAAAGGTATTGTGTAAAGACTGTCATCGAAAAGTGACAAATCAACAAATGCATGATATCAGAGAGAATACGAATGATAAGAATAAATAACTAATTAACCGCAAGGGGAAATTAGTTCTCGCAAGAGAGTAAATTATGGAAAGCCGAATGCTTGGAAACTTGCTTGTCCGGTTTGGACGGGGGCTGATTGTAAATAAAACAGCAAATACAAATCGCTGCATAAAACGAAATTAATCTATCCGTATTATTAAATATACTTTGCAAAAGTAAAAATAAAATATTAAAATTTCTATAATCAGAGAAAGAAAACAAAAAAAGAAATACTAAAGAAGAATTAAGTTTTGATAATTACTGTTTCTTTTATCTGAGTTTGAACAATATTGAAAAAAACTTTCAGATTAATGGCGGAGAAATGTTGATTATTTTGAGCAGTAATTTTTTTAAAGAAAGACATAAATTACACACAAATAGCAATTGTAATTAAATAGCTTAGCTAAATTATCTTGTCATGGTAAAGTCAATTTATTAACTAAACAAAAATAATCAATAACTAACTAGTGGTTTCATAAAATTATTTTCTGCACAAGAGGGTAGATTTTGGAAAAAAATTCTGATGATTGGAACGGTTTAGATTGAAAAAATGCCCCCCTCCTATTCTATATTTAATAATAAAGGATTAATAATTTCTGAAAATGGATTAATTATTATTAAAATCATAAAAATAGATAAAAATAAAATTGAATCGAAGCGATCTAATAACCCGCCATGTTCTGGAATTATTGTGCCAAAATCTTTAATTTTTAAATTTCTTTTAAATTTTGAAACTATAAGATCCCCTATTTGGGCTATTATACTATTTATTATGGTCAATATCAAGAAAATAATAAAAAATGATGTTTTAAATGAGGTTTTAGTTAAATAATTAAAAATAATGTTAATAATTATAACAATTATAACAGTAAATAATATTCCGAACCAAAATCCTTCTTGAGTTTTTTTTGGACTAATATCAGGACATAAAAGTTTTTTTCCCCAAAAATAACCTCCTAAAAATGCAAAACTATCGTTGGAAATAGAAATAATAAATAAATATAAAAGTATCTTTTTGTTAATCAAAATCAAAGTGAATATAGAAATACTACCTAATAAAATATATATAAAAATTGCTACATGTTTAAATAATTCGTTATATAATGAATAGTTATTATTTTTCTTATATGGTAAATAATTATATATTAAATTAATGCATAAAAAAATAGCTATTATAATCAAATTATTATCATTAAATATAAAATAATATAATCCTTGTATTATCACAAGATAATGCAATATGAAACTTAATTGTTTTGTTTTTAAATTTTTTTTATTTATAAAAGAAATATATAAAAGAAAAATAATCGTGAAAAAGATAAACAAGATTATTGAATCGTTATTTGTTACATTTGTTTTTTTTAAATAAAAAATTTTTTTTATGTAGCTGTGTAATAAGATAGAATTATTTGTTATTTTAATAATTTGATTATTATATAAATGATTTAAAATTATTTTTATTAAATAAAATCCATAAATAAAATTAAATATATAAAAAAATAATATATTTAAAATCTTTTTTCTATTTCGAGTTATTATTGTTTTTTTTGAAATTTCTGGAATTTTAAATTGTTTAATGACTTCTTGGAAAGATAAATATATAAAAGTTATAAGTGATAAAACACAATTGTAAAATAAAAAATTAGTATCGTGTTTTTGGTCTATATATGTTAAAATAGTTAACCATATAGTGGTTATTGTGAGTATTTTAATTCCTATAGATATTTTTTTTTCATTAATTTTCATATAAATTTGATTGACACAAATATTATTAATAATTTAACAATTCTTTGTTTTTTTGATGAGTTAATTCGTCTATTGATTGGATAAATTTATCATGAATCATTTGTACTTTTTGAAGTATTTTCGTTTCTAAGTCTTGATTAACTTTTATTTTTTTAATTTTATCTTTATTTTGTCTTCTGATATTTCGAATACCAATTTTAGCTTCCTCGGCAGTTTTTTTAATTTTTTGAGTCAATTGAATACGTTGCTCTTCAGAAGGTTTGGGAAAAATTAATTTGATAATGTTGTTTTCAGTTTTCGGATTAATACCTATGTTTAATTTTAAAATAGCTGTTTTAATACTTTCTATCAAATTGTTATCAAATGGTTTTATATGCAATTGATTACCTTCAGAAACATAAATAGAACTAAAATGTCTTAAAGGTTGCATTTGGTTATAATAATTGATATATACTTGATCTAATATTTGCGGATTAGCTATTCCTGTTCTTATATATTTGAATTTTTCATTCATGATTTTAATTTGAGATTTCATTTTTTCATTAATTTCATTTAGTATAATTTCTATTTGATTATTATAATTTTGCATTTTAATTCTCCTTAGAAGTAATTAGAGTTCCTATTTTTTCTTGTAAAATTATTTTTTTAATATTACCTTTTTGATTCATGTCGAACACTATAATATCTATTTGATTTTCCCAACATAAAGAAACAGCTGTAATATCCATAACATTTAATCTTTGCGATATAATTTCTTTATGCTCTATTTTTTCTAAAAAAATTGCTTTTTGATTATGTTTAGGATCAGAAGTATACACACCTTTAACATTATTTTTTGCCATTAAAATTATGTTAATGCTTAATTCGGCAGCTCTTAAAGCAGCTGCAGTATCTGTAGAAAAAAAAGGTACTCCAATACCTCCGCTTAAAATAATAACACGTTGTTTGTTTAAATGATGATCAGCTCTTTTTTTGATATAAGGTTCAGCTACTGCAAGCACTTGAAAAGATGTCATTACACGAGTTTCAACTTTCAAATTTTCTAAAGCATCTTGTAAAGCTAAAGCGTTTACAATAGTTCCTAGCATCCCCATATAATCAGATTGATCTCTTTTCATTCCAAGAGTTTGTCCAGTAATACCTCGCCAAATATTACCTGCACCGATAATGATAACAATTTGTACACCTAAATCTTTAATTTCTTTAATTTCCTTAGCAATTTCTTTTACTTTTTGTGGATCAATAGTTACTTTTTCTCCTTTTAATGCTTCTCCACTTAATTTTAAAAGAATTTTGCTTAACATTAAAATCTCCTATTTGACTAAAATTATATATTTATGTAAATTGATAAATTTCTTTAAGTATTTTTTTAAAATTTGAAATTTATTATTTAATATTAATTAGTGTATGAAAATAAATTTTTTTAGATATATTTTTAATCATTTAAAGCAAAACGATAAAACATAATAATATCTGTATTATTTTTTTGCAAATATTTTTGAACTTTAATTTTAGAATTATTGTACATATTTTGTTGTAATAAAATCTCTTTTGATTGAGGATTTGATTCTGTAATATGAATAGGCAAATGTTTTTCGACATTCTGACAAGGTTTAGTTATGTGTATTAAGGTTGAAATTTTACCATTTTGATGTATATAATAACCAAAACTTTCTTCGTTTTTTTTATAAATTACTTGTATTCGTTTTAATCTTATTTGTTCTTGAAAAAGAGTCATTTTTTGACTTATTATTTGTTTTACTGTTTTTCCTTGAAAATTATAATTTAAAAAATCGTTTAAGTTTCGAATATTATTAGGAGCTTGTAACAAAATTTGTTCTATATTTTTTATTAATTCTATAAATTTTATATTTTTAGCTGCAAAATCTGTTTTTATGTTTATTTCAAAAATTACAGCTTTATTTTCCTTAAAAGCTACATGAGTAGCACCTTCTAACAAAGGTTCTTTAAAAAATTTAGGATATTCTATATGTTTTTCTTCATTTAATAATTTAATAGCTTCTTCTATATTGCCTTGAGTTTTTGTTAAAGCTTTTGCGCAATCAAGTATACTAAAATTAGTAATTTCTCTTAATTTTTTAACTTTTTCTATCATTTCAGATTTCATATTTTTAATTAAGCTCTTTTATTTTATTTTTTTATATATTATTAATTTGTACAAAGTATTACAAGAAATTATTTTTTTATTTTTTGTATTAATTTTAAGAATATTATTTTTAAAATGTTATAATATTATTATTTTTGGTTAGAAATGTTTTTTTCTTGGTTAGAAATATTTTTGATCAATTCATTTTTTTGATTTGCGGATTTTATACCTTCTAAAGCAGCATTAGCTAAAATAGAAGTTATTAATTTAACTCCTTTAATGGCATCATTATTCGCAGGAATAACATAATCCACTAAATCCGGATCACAATTACTGTCTATAATACCGAAAATAGTAATATTTAATTTTTTTGATTCTGCAATAGCTATAGAATCTTTTTGTGTATCTATAATAATAATAGCTTGAGGTAGTTTATTCATATTTTTAATACCACCTAAAATTTTCTCTAATTTATTTCTTTTTTGAGTTAATTTTGCTACTTCTTTCTTAGTTAAATGATTCCACAATCCTTCTTCTTCTTCTTTATAAAGGTTTATTAAATAGTTAATTCTTTGGTTAATAGTGCTAAAATTAGTAAATATACCGCCTAACCAACGTTGATTGATATAATATTGTTGTGCTCTTTGAGCTTCTGTTTTTATAATATCTTGTATTTGTTTTTTAGTTCCTAAAAAAAGAATTTTTCCGCCTGAAGAAACTATTTCTACAATTTTTTTATAAGCGATATCAATATGTTCTACAGTTTTTTTTAAATTTATAATATGAATTTTATTTCTTACTGTAGGGACTCCATCATTTTTTAAGCAAAAAAGATATTTTTTAGCTTTATAATGTGTTTTTTTCGCCGAATGTCCAAAATGTATTCCGGCTTCTAATAACTGTTTAATATTTGTTACATTGCCCATGTTTTTTATGTCACTCCTTTATTAAATTTGTAATTTTTTGATTTATTAAAATTTTATATTAAAAAAGGGTATTATTTTTATTTGGTTTTGATCCCTAATTTCCAATCGTATTTTTTTTTATTAACCTTAACATTTTAACATATTTTATATTTTTTGACAATTTTTTTGGTTAAAATTATTTAGTACTACCGAAACCATTTTTTCTAATTTTATTTTCATTATTATCATTTTTAACAAGTAAAAAATTTTGAAATATTCCTTGAGCGATTCTTTCATTTTTATTGATAATAACTGTTTGATTAGAAAAATTGTATAATGAGATTAGAATATGTCCTTCATTTTCGGAATTATTGTAATAATCGCTATCTATTACTCCTACATTATTTGTTAACATTAATTTTTTTTTTATAAATAAAGAAGATCTAGAGTAAATTAGTAAAACTTGATTGGAAGGTAAAAATACTTTTAATCCTGTTGGTATTATTACTAGTTGTTGTGGTAAAATTTTTGTTTCTATAGCGGACGCTAAATCATATCCTGCACTATATTGAGTTTGTCTTTTCGGTATTTGAATATTATTTTTTTTGTAATAACTTACTACTTCAAAAAAACTTTCATTGGACATTTGTTTATTTTTTTCTCTTTCTCTTTAATAAATATATTTAATTTTTATTTTTTTCATTTTATTATTTATTATATTATTATAATAAAAAAACTTTTTATGTAATTCATTATCAGATATATAAGTATAAATTTGAGTTGTTTTTAGATGGTTATGCCCTAATAATTCTTGTACTATTCTTAAATCTGCTCCATTATTGAGCAAAACAGTGGCAAAAGCATGCCTAAACATATGTGGTGATATTTTTCCTTTATATTTATTTTTTAAACAGATTTTTTGGATAATATAACTTATACCTTTAGTAGTGATTTTATTGCCATATTGATTAGTAATTAAAAATAATATTCCTTTGTTATTTTGCTTATTAATAAATTTAGGTCTTATATGATTTATGTATTTTTTTAACATATCGGAAAGTTTTCTATGTAAGGGTATATATCTATCTTTGGAACCTTTACCATTAATTAAGATTTGATTAGTCAAAAGATTTATATTGTTAATAGTTAAATTAACTAGTTCTTGCGCTCTTAAACCACAACTATAAAGTAAGTCTATTATTAAATAATTTCGATAATTTGTAATATTATCATTTATATTTATAGAGTTTAGTAATTTTTGTATATTATGGGGTTCAATAATTTTAGGTATTTTGCGATTTAATTTAATATTAGGTAAAGATTTGAATATGTTAGTTTGAACATTATGTTTATCTTTTAAAAAATTGTAAAAGGTTCTTAAGGTAGAAATTTTTCTTTTAATAGTTGCATTTGCATTTTTTTGAGAAGTTAAATGAATCAAAAATAGACGAGATAAATTGTCATTTTTTAATTCATTAATATTAAAATCTATTCTTTTTTTATTACAAAATAATACAAATTCTTTTAAGTCGGAAGTATAATTAATTATTGTTGATAATGAATAATTTCGTTCAATTTTTAAAAATGTTTGAAAATCTTTAAGTAATTTTAAATCCATTATGTGAACTCACTTTTTAAAATTATTTTTTAGTAATGTATTTCTATTATTCTATTTTTATGTCATTTTAACTTTTTATATATTTTTAATTAAATTTATTTTTATTTTATTTTATAATATAAAGATTTTCATTTTTTATTTATTCTTTTTAATAAAATAAATTAAATTGTTTATTATAAGAAAATAAATTATTTTAAAGCTAATATTAATAATTTTATATTAGTTTTTCAATTTTTTTTAATATGTTATGAAAAATAATTTATTTATTATTCATAAAAAAAACGATATTTTACAATTTTTAGACAAAAAAATATATTTATTGTAATATATTACTGTTAATATTTTGTTACAATTTTAAAATATAGATTTTAGAATTCAAATTTGTATTCATTAAGAATAAAAATTTGAAATATTTAAATTTATTTTAAATTTATTTTTAGATTAATGTTATTTATTTTAATGATGGAAAAAAATATTTTTCATTTATAGAAAAATAATGTTTATTATTTATTTTTATTAGAAAATTTTAAAAAAATTAAAATTTAAAAGTTAATGATAATGAGAATTTTTCGGAAATTTCAATCTTAAAAAATAATTAGTTTTTTTCTAAATTTATAATTTAATCATAAATTTCAATTTTTTTTCAAAAATAATTGTTTTTTTTTGTAAATCGAAAAGATCTGATTTTTATTTTTTTATCAGGTTAAAGAAAAAGGATTTTGAATAATGTCAATATCAGAACAAAAAATAGATGGTTTTCTTTTTAAAGAAATGGTTATTAATGGTACCATTAATTTAAAAAAAAATTGTCAAGAAATAAATAATTTAAATGTTTTTCCTGTTCCGGATGGTGATACAGGCACTAATATGTATATGACTATGGCCGAAGGTATTCGTCATATTTATTCGTTAAATGAAAATTCTATTATTGAAGTTTCTCGTGTTTTAGCTAATGCTTTGATTATGAATTCTAAAGGTAATTCAGGTGTTATTTTATCACAATTTTTTAGCGGATTTTCTAATAAGTTAATTAAGTTAAAGAAGAATTTTATTAATATAGAAGAATTTATTCAATCATTAATTAGTGGCTATCGACAAGCTTATTCTTCTATTTTTTCCCCTGTAGAAGGTACTATTTTAACAGTGTTACGCGATTCTATTGAAGCTATTAATAATCAAAAAAATTTTAACAATATGGAAGAATTATTGAATAAAATTA
>NZ_JAOSIT010000022.1:0-10078 GCF_030586975.1 Candidatus Phytoplasma gossypii
TATCAGGTTCTCCTCAAGGAGGAATTATTTCCCCTTTGTTGGCGAATGTATATTTACATTACATGGACCTGAAAATGGAGGAACTGATTAAAGAAGGAAAACCAATTAGGAAAGGAAACCCAGAATATGGTAAGGCATGGCGTAAAAACCAGCACCATAGATTGGGAATTGACAGAGATATTAATCAAAATCCAAAACCAAGAGTTGAATACATCCGCTACGCTGATGATTTTATCATTGGCGTTAAAGGTGAATATGACAAAGCCGAAGAGATTAAGAACCGAGTAACGCAATGGCTAGAACAAGATTTGAAACTTACTATTAGCAAGAATAAATCAAAGATTGTCAAAGCCAGCAAAGGAACTAGGTTTCTATCCTACATGGTAAAGGTAAATCCCACCAATAAAACCCGTACAAGGAAATCCACAAAGAATTCCTTCAACGGTAAAGTTCAAATCCAAATTCCCCAAGCGAAAGCCAAAGAATACGGACACGAATATAATTGGTTAAAAGAGGGAAAGGCAAAACACGACGAAACATTAGCGGGTAGAGACGAATTAGAGATAATCCGAATCTACAAAACAATTGTTAGAGGAATTATCCAATACTTTTGTCTAGCTAACAATCTCGGTGTTTTAACCGATCTAAATTATCTAGCTGAATATAGCTGTTTGAAGACACTGGCAAGAAAATGGAAAACATCAATTGCCAGAGTTCGAAAGAAACTTAATATAGGTTCAACTTGGGGTATTCCTTATCTTAATAAAGGGAAAACCCAATACGAACCCTGGGTTGTCTACTCTTGGGATAAAATCAAAAAAATGCGTAAATACAAGGGAAACCCCGATATTACCATCAATAGATTTTTATTCCAGAGTCGTACACATCTAACTGACCGTCTAAAAGCGGAATGTTGTGAGAACTGCGATAAAACAACCCAACTTCAAATTCATCACATTGGCACGGTCCGCAACGCGAACCGCCAGAGTATTATGAATAAAAGTACCAAGGTATTGTGTAAAGATTGTCATCGTAAGGTAACCAATCAACAGATACATGATATCAGAAAGAATCAGAACGATAAGAATAAATAGCTAATTAACCGCGAGGAAAATTAGTTCCCGAGAGAGAGTAAATTATGGAAAGCCGGATGCTTGGAAACTTGCTTGTCCGGTTTGGACGGGGGCTGATTGTAAATAAAACAGCAAATACAAATCGCTGCATAAAACGCAATTAATCTATCCGTATTTAATACAATTGTTTTAGGAAATCCTAAACATATGAACAATAATATAGGAATTAAATCTAAAATTAGTATTTCTTTTAGCAAAAGAATTAAGAAATCTTTTCCATTTGTTCAAATATTTTTGTGGGATGAACGACTTTCAACTAAAGAAGCAATTGATAATATGTATCAAGCTCAATATAAAAAAACTAAAATATTTAAATTAAAAGATGAAATGGCTGCTAAGATAATTTTGCAAAATTTTTTAAATTATCAGAAATCTATTTAAATAAATATAAATTTATAAAGAATTTACATATGTCTATATTTTATAAAATAAAAAAAAAATACTTAAAAAAAATAAAAAAATATGCTATAAAAGAGCGTATACCTATTATTCACAAAGAAACTGGTTTATTTTTAGAAAACTTTATTAATCAAAAAAAAATAATAGATATTTTAGAAATAGGAACTGCTATCGGTTATAGCGGGGCGCCAAAGAGGCCTAAATTTCGTGCTATTTCACCAATAGCCAGAGCTGATAAACTCTGAAAGGATATGGCCGGTCTGGCAGACGAAAGAATGTCAGATCAGAGCAGGCCATAAAAGCGGGTTGCGACGAAAGCAAATTAGTCAAGAAGACCTCGCCACCAAATAATTCCATGGAGAAGCCTGAGACGGCCTAAGAAGGAAAAGGATGTAATACCGAAACCTATTCGGAAGTTGCTTAAACGAATAGTCCAGAGTCTACTAATAGATGCGCTATATATTGAGTAGTTTATCAAAAAATAAAAACCTGGAATCAGCCTCCAAGTGAGGATACTTCCCCTAAAGAATTAAGGTAGAAATTTAGTGTAACTTGGAGAATCCTAAAACGAAGTAATTAAGTTTACTAAGCCGGAATAAAACCCCGGAGCGTCAAGGATAAAGAATCTTCCTAGTAGTCGTAAGGGTAAACCTAAATTTGGTATAATTTAGTTAATCGCCTTACCGAGAAGAGAGTTAACGACTCTTATAGGGCGAAAGAAGATAGTAATTTACTGTTTATTCAATGGTATCAAGAAAGGGGTTGATATATTATGTCAACAACGGTTTCACTAGAAACTAAGCTTTCGCGAACATTGGATAAAATTCAATATCGTTCATCAAATAGTCACTCCTTAAAAAGAGAATTACAGCAGGGAATGAATAACTTTCACAATACGTTAACGGCATTCAATAAAATTGCTGCTAATAAAGGGGCGGGAACACCCGGAATTGACAACGAAACCATCGATGGAATCAATCTAGAAAGACTAGAAAAATACCATCAGGAATACATCAATAATGGATATAACCCCAAACCAGTTAAAAGAATTCTCATTCCTAGTGATAACAAAAAAACTAGGCCCCTAGGGCTACCTACTATCAAGGACCGGCTAATACAAAAATGCCTCGAACAACTCTTAACTCCCTATTTTGAAAATATCTTCTCAGAATGGAGTTTTGGATTTAGAACCAAAAAATCTTGCCACGACGCCATCAAACGCGTCAAACAGAGATTTAAAGGAATCGACTACATTATCAAAATTGACTTAAAAGGCTACTTTGATACCATCAATCATGAGATTCTCATAAGAACCTTAAATCGGTTCATCAGAAAGAATAAAGTCCTCTCAACTATTAACAAATGGTTGAAAGCCGGCTTCATGAAAGATGGGGTCAAATACGAATCCTTATCCGGTTCTCCTCAAGGAGGAATCATTTCTCCCTTGTTGGCGAATGTATATTTACATTACATCGACCTTAAAATGGATGAACTAATTAAAAAAGGAAAGCCAATTTGGAAGAAGAGCCCAGAATATAAAAAAGCATGGCTTAAGAACCAGCACCATAAACTGGGAGTTGATAGGTATATCAATTTAAATCCAAAAACAAGAGTTGAGTACATCCGTTACGCCGATGATTTTATCATTGGCATTAAAGGCGAATATGAAAAAGCTGAAGGGATTAAGAATCAAGTGATCCGATGGCTAGAACAAGATTTGAAACTTACCATTAGTAAGGACAAATCAAAAATTGTGAAAGCTAACAAAGGCACAAGGTTTTTATCCTACATGATAAAGGTAAATCCTACCAATAAAACTCGTACAAGGAAATCTACAAAGAATTCCCTAAACGGCAGTGTTCAAATCCAAATTCCCCAAGCAAAAGCCGAAGAATATGGATATGAATACAATTGGTTAAAAAAGGGGAAGATAAAACACGACGAAACATTAACAGATAGAGATGAATTAGAAATAATCCGAACCTATCAAACAATTGTTAGAGGAATTATCCAATACTATTGTTTAGCTAACAATCTCAGTGTTTTAACCCATTCGAATTATCTAGCTGAATATAGCTGTTTGAAAACACTGGCAAGAAAATGGAAAACATCGATTGCCAGGGTTCGAAAGAAACTTAATATTGGTTCGACTTGGAGCATCTCCTATATTAACAAAGGAAAGACTCAATACGAAACATGGGAAGTCTACTCTTGGGATAAAATCAAAAAAATGCGTAAATACAAGGGAAACCCCGATATTACCATCAATAGATTTTTATTCCAGAGTCGTACACATCTAACTGACCGTCTAAAAGCGGAATGTTGTGAGAACTGCGACAAAACAACCCAACTTCAAATTCATCACATTGGCACGGTCCGCAATGCGAATCGCCAAAGTATCATGAATAAAAGTACTAAGGTATTGTGTAAAGATTGTCATCGCAAGATAACCAATCAACAAATACATGATATCAAAAGAACAAGAACGATAAGAATAAATAGCTAATTAACCGCAAGGAGAAATTAGTTCTCGAGAGAGAGTAAATTATGGAAAGCCGGATGCTTGGAAACTTGCTTGTCCGGTTTGGACGGGGGCTGATTGTAAATAAAACAGCAAATACAAATCGCTGCATAAAACACAATTAATCTATCCGTATCGTTAACCATGTGTAATCCGGATAATCAAATTGAAACATTAGAACGAAAATATAATTATTATCAATTGGCTAAAAAAATATTTTTTAACACACCTTTTAAGGTTAAAGTAATTTGGACAGAAGCTTTAATATATCAACCTAAAAAAAATTATGATTTAATTTTTATTGATGGCGCTAAATCACAATATTGTAAGTTATTCGAAAAATACCAAAAATTTATCAAAAATAATGGTTTTATTATTTGCGATAATTTAAATTTTCATAATTTGTTTATGCAAAAAAATAATTCTAAAAATGTTTGTAGAATTCTTAAGGGCGCCAAAGAGGCCTAAGTTTCGTGTTATCTAACCAATAACCAGAGCTGATAAACTCTGAAAGGAGATGGTCGGTCCGACAAACGAAAGAATGCTGGATTAAAGCAAACCATAAAAGCGGGTTGTGACGAAAGCAAATTAGTCAAAAAGACGCCGCCACCAAATAATTCGATGGAGAAGCCTGAGATGGCCTAAGAAGGAAAATTGATGTAATTATAAACCTGCTTCGGAAGTTGCTTAAACGGACAGTCCAGAGTCTACTAGTATATATTAAGAGTACGGAGTAGTTTATCAAACAAAAGAAACCTGGAATCAGCCTCCCAAAAGAGGGTACTTCCCCTAAAGAATTAAGGTAGAAATTTAGTGTAACTTGGATAATCCTAAAACTAAGTAATTAAATTTACTAATCCGGAAATAAAAGCCTGGATAGTCAAGGAGAAAGAATCTTTTTAGTAGTTGTAAGGGTAAACCTAAATTTGGAATAATTTAGTTAATCGTCTTACCGAGAAGAGAGTTAACTACTCTTATAGGGCGAAAGAAGAAAGTAATTTACTATTTATTCAATGGTATCAAGGAAGGTTGATATATGATATCAACAACGGTTTCACTAGAAACTAAACTTTCACGAACATTGGATAAAATTCAATATCGTTCATCAAATGGTTATTCTTTAAAAAGAGAGCTGCAACAAGGAATGAATAATTTCTATAACACGTTAACAGCATTTAATAGAATCGCTGTTAACAAAGGAGCGGGCACACCAGGCGTTGACAACGAGACCATCGATGGAATTAATCTAGGAAAACTAGAAAGATACCATCAGGGTTAAAAGAGGGAAATGTGAAACACGACGAAACATTAGCGGGTAGAGACGAATTAGAAATAATCCGGACCTATAAAACAATTGTTAGAGGGAATTTATTCAATACTTTTGTTTAGCTGACAATCTAAGTGTTTTAACCCATCTAAATTAAATTATCTAGCAGAATATAGCTGTTTGAAAACGCTGGCAAGGAAACGAAAACGTCGATTGCCAGAGTTCGAAAGAAATTCAATAAAGGTTCAACTTGGGGTATCTCCTATATTAACAAAGGAAAGACTCAATACGAACCATGGGACGTTTACTCTTGGGATAAAATTAAAAAAATGCGTAACTATAAGGGAAATCCGGATATTACCATTAATAGATTTATATTCCAAGGTCGCACAAATCTAACTGACCGTTTGCACGGTCCGCAACGCGAATCGCCAAAGCATCATGAATAAAAGAACAAAAGTATTGTGTAAAGATTGTCATCGCAAGATAACAAATCAACAAATACACGACATTAGAAAACAAGAACGATAAGAATAAATAGCTAATCAACCGTGAGGGGAAATTAGTTCTCGCAAGAGAGTAAATTAGGGAAAGCCGGATGCTTGGAAACTTGCTTGTCCGGTTTGGACGGGGGCTGATTGTAAATAAAACGGCAAATACAAATCGCTGCATAAAACGCAATTAATCTATCCGTATTAAAATACAAGAATTTAAAATATATTTAAAAAATAATTATTTTTTTAAAACTATATTTACTGATTTAGGAGATGGTTTAAGCATTTCTTGTAAAAATTTTTTACCATCTACATATATATTTAGACAATAAAATTAATTATCTAGTATAAAAAAACAACAAAAAAAGAGGTTATTTATTATGAACCAGGATATTATTGATTCTTATACGAATAAATATAAAGTTGATAAAAAAAATATTCATAAAGATAAACAAATTTATAAGTTAACTCAAGAAGGTTTAGATAAATTAAAACAAGAGTTAGAACATTTAACTTCTACTAAGAGAAGTGAAAATTTAATTTCTTTAAAAGAGGCTCGTGATCAAGGTGATTTAAGCGAAAATGCTGACTATGCTGCTGCTACTAATGAACAAATAATAATAGAAACAAGAATTTCTGAAATCAAAAATATCTTAAAAAATACAGAAATAATTGATCATTCTAATCAAAATAAGGAAATTGTTACTATCGGTAATACAGTAGATATTCAGTTTTTAGATAATATGCAAATTTTAAAATTACATTTAGTTGGAATTTTAGAAGTAGATCCTTTAAATAATAAATTTTCTATCGAATCTCCTATTGGACAAAGTTTACAAGGTCATAAAGAAGGTGATCAAGTAAAATATAAATCTGAAACTGGTAAAATTATTGATATTAAAATTTTGAAAATACATTAAATTCGATATGAAGATATGAAAATTATAAAATTAGAAAATTACCTTCATTATATACCTAATTTTTATTATGATTCTGTTTTCGAAATTCCTTTCGAATATTTTTTTCGAAAAAATTTTAAAGTTTTATTATTTGATTTGGATAATACTCTTATAGAACCCTATCAAACAACATTAGATAATAAAGTTTACAATTTCTTAACAAATATTAGTAAAAAATTTCAAATAATTATTCTTTCAAATGCTTCTAATCGTAAATTAAAAAAAATTTTAGAACCTAATTGGAATTATGTTTATCTTAATTTGTTTCATAAAAAACCTTCATCTTGGGGTTTTCGCAAAGTTTTAAGTTTAACTCAAATACAAACTCAAGAAGTGATCATGATTGGAGATCAATTAGCCACAGATATTAAAGGAGCTAATGAATTAAATATTACTTCTATTTTAGTAAGGCCTCTGAATAGAAAACAAGAAAATTTATTTACAAAATATAATCGTGTTTATATAGAAAGACCTTTAATTAATTTAATTCGAAAAACTAATTTAGATATTTATAATAAAAAGTTTAAGAATTTTATTAAATAAAAGATAATTAAAAGGTATGTTGATAGAAGAAATTTTAAAAAAAATTAATAATAAATTTAAAAATGATATTTATCGTTTAAATCATATTTTAGGAGTTTATCAAAAAGCTACTGAATTAGCTTTATTTTATGAAGAAAACCTTGAAGAAGCTCAAATAGCTGCTTTATTTCATGATTATACTAAAAATGAATCTTTAGAATTTCATTTATCTTTGTTAAATCATGAAATTATTAATAAATATAAACAAATGGTGTTTATGTATCATGCTTTTAGTGCGCCCATTGTGCTTCGACAAGAATTTAATATTAATAATACAAAAATTTTTGATGCAATTAGAAAACATGTTTGGGGTCATGAAAACATGAATAAATTAGATAAGATTATTTTAATTAGCGATAAAATAGAAGATAGCAGAACTTTTCCGAATATCGATTATTTTAGAAAATTAGCTTTTAAAAATTTAGATCAGACAATATATGAATTATTAAAAAATAATCTTGATTATTATATTAGCAAAGGTTTTAAATCTTTCCCTGAACAAATAAAAATATTAAATTCTTTAAAGAAAAAACTTGCTTTAAATTGAAAAAAGTTTGGTAATATTTATAATGTTACGTATTATATCAGGAAAATATAAAAATTTTCGTTTAAACTTAGTACCATCTAAAACTACTAAAAGTTCTACTCATTTAATTAGAAAAGCTTTATTTGATACTATTCAAAAAGATATTAATAATAGTATTGTTTTAGATTTATTCGCGGGTTCTGGAGCTTATGGTTTTGAAGCTTTAAGTAGAAAAGCAAAAAAGATTTTTATGGTAGATAATTCTCTTCCAGCATATTTAACCATTAGAAAAAATCAAAATAAACTTAAAATTAGTAATCAACAAATAATAGTTTTTTATAAAAATGCTTTCAATATGTTAAAACGATTTATATATCAAAAAATTAAATTTGATGTAATTATTCTAGATCCTCCTTATACTTTGGATATTAAACATTTATTTCCTGAATTATTTAAAATTATTCATTGTCAAAGTTGGATTATTTATGAAACTTATCATAAAAATTTATTACCTAATATTAATCACAAATGTATTTTAATTAAGAACCAAAAATACGGCAACAAAAGATTAATTTTTTATAAACCTATTGTTTTATAATAAAAGATAATTTTTAATTAAATAAATTTATTAAAAAATAATTAAATTATTCCCATAAATATTAAAATTGAAAGGAAAATAGTTATGACTTGGTTTGAAACAATTTTATTTTTATCAGGTTTATTTATAGGAATTTTAGTAGGAGCATTAGTAATGTTTTTCGGTATTAAAAAATATTTAGAAAAAAATCCTCCTATAAATAAAAAACAAATTAAAGAAATGTTCAAACAAATGGGAAGAAGTCCTAGTGAAAAACAAATTCAACAAATTATGTTGGCGATGAAAAATAAAAAATAAAAGGAGATTAAATAAAGTTAATGAGTTATTATATATTATTTGTGATTATATTTATTGTTATAATAACTTTTATAATTATGAATTGGGCGCCAAAGAGGCCTAAATTTCGTGCTATCTAACCAATAGCCAGGGTCGATAAACCCTGAAAGGATATAGTCGGTCTGACAGACGAAAGAATGTTGGATTACAGCAGACTATAAAAGCGGGTTGCGACGAAAGCAAATTAGTCAAAATGACTCCGCTACCAAATAATTCGATGGAGAAGCCTGAGATGGCCTAAGAAGGAAAATTGATGTAATAATTAAACCTGTTTCGGAAGTTGCTTAAACGAGCAGTCCGGATACTACTAATATATAAATTCAGTATTGAGTAGTTTATCAGCTAAAGAAAACCTGGAATCAGCCTCCCAAAAGAGGGTACTTCACCTAAGGAATTAAGGTAGAAATTTAGGGTAACTTGGAGAATCCTAAAACCAAGTAATTAAGTTTATTAATCCGGAAATAAAAGCCCGGATGGTCAAGGATAAAGAATCTTTTGAGTAGTCGTAAGGGTAAACCTAAATTTGGAATAATTTAGTCAATCGGCTTACCAAGAAGAGAGTTAATGACTCTTATAGGGCGAAAGAAGAAAGTAATTTACTATTTATTCAATGGCAGGGGTTGATATTATGTCAACAACGGTTTCACTAGAAACATTACATGGACCTGAAAATGGAGGAACTGATTAAAGAAGAAAAACCAATTAAAAAGGATAACCCAGAATATCGGAAAACATGGCTTAAAAACCAGCACCATCAACTGGGGGTTGATAGGTATATCAATTTAAACCCAAAGATAAGAGTTGAATACATCCGCTACGCTGATGATTTTATCATTGGAATTAAGGGTGAGTATGACAAAGCCGAAGAGATTAAGAACCGAGTAACGCAATTGTTAGAACAAGATTTGAAACTTACGATCAGTAAGGATAAGTCAAAGATTGTTAAAGCCAACAAAGGAACAAGGTTTTTATCCTACATGATTAAGGTAAACCCCGCCAATAAAACACGCGAAAGGAAAACCACTAAGAATTCCTTAAACGGTAAATTTCAAATCCAAATTCCCCAAGCGAAAGCCAAAGAATATGGACATGAATATAATTGGTTAAAAGAGGGAAAGGTGAAACACGACGAAACATTAGCGGATAGAGACGAATTAGAAATAATCCGGACCTATCAAACAATTGTTAAAGGAATTATCCAATACTTTTGTTTGGCTAACAATCTCGGTGTTTTAACCCATCTAAATTATCTAGCTGAAGATA
>NZ_JAOSIT010000023.1:0-10045 GCF_030586975.1 Candidatus Phytoplasma gossypii
ATAAATTACTGACTTCTTTCGCCCTATAAAGGTCATTAACCTTCTTCCTGAGAGGACGATTGACTTAATGATTCCAAATTAAGTTTTACTCCTCCGACTACTAAAAAGTCGCTTTATCCTTGGGCCTTATGATTTTTATCTTATTATTAGTTCATCTAATAATTGGCCTTTAGGATTCTCCAAGTTACTCTAAATATCAACCTTGGTTCCTTAGGGGAAGTGACCGTTAAATAACGGTGAGATTCCAGGTTTTTAGTTGATAAACTATCCGATAATCGGTTATATATTGATAGTTTCTGGACTACTCGTTGATAGTAGTTTACGAGATAGGTTATACAATTTCATCTTCTTATTCTTCTTAGACCATTCCAGGTTTATCCTTAGAACCATTCGGTGGCGGTGTCATTTTAACTAACTACTTCGTCGCAACCCGCTTTTAAGAACTGCTATAATTTCTGATTGTTTTCTTTCAGAAACCATTCTTATCCTTTCAGGATTTATCTTCCTGGTGAATGGTTAGTTCACTTGATATTTAGGCCTCTTTGGCGCCCAACCGAATAGGTTGATAATATGCAATCCATTCATTATTATTATTCATTACTATAAAAGGTTCTTGGGTTATAATGTGTCTTTGATCTAAATAAATACCATTTCGAATTAATTTAATGATATAATCGTTTAAAATTATTTTTTTACAATTTTGAAATAAAATTTTAATATCTATTAAATTAGATAAAGAAATTTGATTCATTAAAGTAGCATTTTTTAGTTCATATAAACCAATTTTAGTTCTTTTTAATTGTTTTAATGATACGGATAGATTAATTGCGTTTTATACGGCGATTTGTATTTGCCTTTTTATTTACAATCAGCCCCCGTTCAAACCGGACAAGCAAGTTTCCAAGCATCCGGCTTTCCCTAATTTACTCTCTTGCGAGAACTAATTTCTCCTCGCGGTTGATTAGCTATTTATTCTTATCGTTCTTGTTTTCTAATATCGTGTATTTGTTGATTTGTTATCTTGCGATGACAATCTTTACACAATACTTTTGTTCTTTTATTCATGATGCTTTGGCGATTCGCATTGCGAACTGTCCCAATGTGATGAATTTGCAGTTGGGTTGTTTTGTCGCAATTCTCACAACATTCCGCTTTTAGACGGTCAGTTAGGTGCGTACGACCTTGGAATATAAATCTATTAATAGTACGGAATTCCCCTTATAGTTACGCATTTTTTTAATTTTATCCCAAGAGTAGACAACCCACGATTCATATTGGTTTCCCCTTTATAAAGATAAGGAGTAGCCCAAGTTGAACCTATATTAAGTTTCTTCCGAACTTTGGCAATTGACGTTTCTCGTTTCCTTGCCAGCGTTTTCAAACAGCTATCTTCAGCTAGATAATTCGCGTGAGTCAAAACATCTAGATTGTTAGCACAACAAAAGTATTGGATAATTCCACTAACAATTGTTTGATAGGTCCTGATTATTTCTAATTCATCTCTATTTGCTAATGTTTTGTCATGTTTCACCTTTTCCTTTTTTAACCAATTATATTCATCTCCGTATTCTTTAGCTTTCGCTTGGGGAATTTGGATTTGAACGTTGCCGTTTAGGGAATTCTTTGTAGTTTTCTTTCCACGGGTTTTGTTGGTTGGTTTTACCTTTATCAAGTAGGATAAAAATTTTGTTCCTTTGCTGGCCTTGACAATTTTTGACTTGTTCTTACTGATAGTAAGTTTTAGGTCTTGCTTTAGCCATTGGACTACTTGATTCTTAATCCCTTCGGCTTTATCACACTCGCCCTTAACACCAATGATAAAATCATCAGCGTAACGGATGTGCTCAATTCTTGTTTTTGGGTTTAGGTTGATAAGACTGTCAATTCCCAGTTGATGGTGCTGGTTTGTTTTCCATGCTTTCCCATATTCTAGGTTGCTCTTCTTAATCGGCTTTCCTTCTTTAAATCAGTTCCTCCATTCTCAGGTCGATGTTATGTAGATATACATTCGCCAGCAAAGGAGAAATTATTCCTCCTTGAGGAGAAACCCGATAAAGATTCATATTTGATTCCGTCCTTCATGTAGTCGGCTTTCAACCATTTGTTGATAGTTGAGAGGTTTTTATTCTTTCTGATGAACTGATTTAGGGTTCTCATGAGAATCTCATGATTGATGGTATCAAAGTAACCTTTTAGGTCGATTTTGACAATATAGTCGATACCTTTAAATCTTTGTTTGACGCGTTTGATGGCGTCATGACAGGATTTTTTGGTTCTAAATTCAAAACTCCATGCTGAAAAGATATTTTCAAAATAGGGAGTTAAGAGTTGTTCGAGGCATTTTTTTATCAGCCGATCTTTGATGGTCGGTAACCCCCAAGGGTCTGGTTCTTTTATTATCACTAGGAATGAAAATTTTATTAACTGGTTTCGGATTATAACCATTATGGACGTATTCCTGATGGTATCTTTCTAGTTTTTCTAGATTAATCCCATCAATGGTTTCATTGTCAACGCCTGGTGTGCCTGCTCCTTTGTTTGTAGCGATTCTTCAACGTGTTATAGAACTTATTTATTCCTTGTTTTAGCTCTCTTTTTAAAGAATAACCATTTGATGAACGATATTGAATTTTATCCAATGTTCGCGAAAATTTAGTTTCTGGTGAAACCGTTGTTGATATCATATATCAACCCCTTCTTCGATGCCATTGAATAAATAATAAATTACTTTCTTCTTTCGCCCTATAAGAGTCATTAACTCTCTTCACAGTAAGACGATTAACTAAATTGTTCCAAATTTAGGTTTACGCTTACGACTACTAAGAAGATGCTTTATCCTTGACTACCCGGGCTTTGTTTCCGAATTAGTAAATTTAATTACTTCGTTTTAGGATTCTCCAAGTTACGCTAAATTTCTACCTTAATTCTTTAGGGGAAGTATCCTCTTTAGCGAGGCTGATTCCAGGTTTTCTTTATTTGATAAACTACTCGATACACGGAGCATATATTAGTAGGCTCTGGACTGTCCGTTTCAGCAACTTCCGAACAGGTTATACTATTACATCAATTTTCCTTCTTAGGCCATTGCAGGCTTCTCCATAGAATTATTTGGTGGCGAGGTCTTCTTGACTAATTTGCTTTCATCGCAACCCGCTTTTATGGTCTGCTGTAATTTGACATTCTTTCGTTTGCCAAACCGACCATCTCCTTTCCGGGTTTATCGGCCCTGGCTATTGGTTAAATAGCAGGAAATTTAGGCCTCTTTGGCGCCCCTCCGTAAGTATTCATATTTTTTCCAATATCTCTAATTAAACTTCTTATATAAGTTCCTTTAGATACGTCTACTTGAAATTTAACTTCTTGTTCTTTATTATCATATGAAATTAATTTCAAATTTGAAATGGTTACTTGTCGCGGAGGAATTTCTATATATTTTTTTTTTCTAGCTAAATTATACATTTTTTGACCTTTAATCTTAATGGCGGAGAAAATCGGAGGAGTTTGCCAATATTGTTTGTTATTAAAAAAATCAAAATTTTTTTTTATCATAGATTCAGATAAAATTATGTTTTTAGTATCCATTAATTTTCCATTAATATCTAAGGTGTCATAATTTTTATTAAAAATGGCAGTTCCTTGATATTGTTTATCTAAATCGTTAAATAAAAATGCTAATTTTGTTGCTTTATTAATTATTACAATTAACAAACCTTCTGCTAAAGGATCTAAAGTTCCTGTATGTCCTGCTTTTTCTAAATTTAATTTTTTTTTGATAAATTTAACAACATCATGTGATGAAATACCAGAAGTTTTATTTATTAAAAAAAATCCCTCCGTTTTGCTACAAATCATATTTTGTTTCCTATTTTTTTATTCAATATTAAAAATTTAAAAATATTATTCAATCTTCTATATCATCTTTTATAAAAGTTAATAATTCTGATAAAGATAAATAACCTACATTTTTTTTAATTAATTTAGTATTTTTATATAATAGTAAACTAGGATAACTTGTAATATTATATTTTTTAGCTAAATCAAAGTTTTCGTACCCATTAATTTTGATAATTTCGATATCGGGTTTTTCTTTTTTAATTTGTTCCAGATGAGGCATTAATTTTTGACAAGGAGGACAATGTATTAGAAAAAAATCAATTAACAATAATTTATTTTTGTTTTTAACAATTAATTCCTCTAAATTTTCTATAGAATTTTGCATTATTTATATTCGAGTCCTTTCTTAAATTTTAACAAATATATAATATATTTAGTGAAAATTATTTTTGAGAATTTCATTTTTTCTCTAAATTTATGTAAATTAATGTTTAAAAATTAAAATTAATTTACGCTTATATATTATAATGATTTAAAGAAATTAAAAGTTTTATTATTTTTATATAAATTGAACACTAATTTAAATTATTATGTATTTAATAATTATTTTCGAGTTATTTAATTTTTTCAAAATTTTTTAATACAAACAAGTAATTGAACCAAAAAAAATAGGAATTATTATTTTTTTTGATAAAATTTAGTGTGTATTAATCTTTATTATTAAAATAATAATACGTAAAAATGTTTTTTAAATTATTGAATCTTTTTGTATTTTAATTATAATTATTAGATAAAAGGTTTTTAAAAATACTATCTATATTTGTAATTTTATAGAGTTTATTATTATATTATAAATACTTTTATAATTTTAATTTTGATTATTTATTGTTATACAAATAAGATTAAAAAATTTTTTCTTTATATTACTATGAATTTTTTTAAAAAAGTGATTTACTAGGTGATAAAATAATGAAAATTGAATATATAAAAAATGATTTTGTGAAATATAATTTTGATATTAATCCTCAAGAATTTGAATTTTTTTTACAAAAATCTTTTGATAATATTAAAAATGATATTAAAATTAAGGGTTTTCGCAAAGGTTTTGTGAATAGATTATTATGCGAAAAATATTTTGGCGAAAGATTTTTATATCGAAAAGCTATTACATTTTTAGTTGAATCAAAAATTAATGAAATTTTGACAAAAGATGAAAATAAAATTATGGGACACCCCGAGATTGTTGATTTTGATCTAAATAAAATAGAACGAAATCATAATTTTTCTTTAATAATCAAATTTGCATTAAAGCCAAAAATTGATTTGTGCGATTATAAAAATATTGACATACCTATTAACAAAAAAAATCAAGATGTTTTAGTAACAGAAGATGAAATCAATCAATCTATTCGACAATGGTTAAATATAGCATTCAAAGAAAAAGGTTTTATATTAAAAAATAAATATTGTCAATATTTTTTTAATTTAGAAATACGACATAAAAATGTGGTTATTTTGAAGGAAAATAATATCTATTTTGATTTTGATAATAGCAATTTTAATTATATTATTGAATATTTATCTTCTCACATATTAGGAATGAAAGAAAAAGAATATCGTAATTTAAAAATTAAATTTCCTGATACATTTTCAAATTCAAAATTATCTGGTAATAATGTTAAAATAAAATTATTTTTAAACAAAATTAATTTTATATCGGATATTGATTTGAACGCGGATATAATTAATCAATTGCATTTATCTGAAAATTTTCCTACAATTGAAAATTTAATCGATTATTTCCGGAAACAATTGCAATTTAATAAAAAAGAAGTTTTAAAAAAAGAAGAAATACAACAAATTGTGGAATATTTGTTAAAAAATTCAAGTATTGATATATCTCAAAATTTATTACAAAATCATATTTCAATAACAGAAGATAAAATTCAAAAACAATTGAAAAATAAAGATTCTAATTTAATCGAATATTTTCAAAAAAATAATTTGTCAGAATCAGATTTTAAAAAACAAATGATTGAAGAGAATGAGAAAAAAATAAAGATAGCCTTTTTGTTAGAAGAAATTGCTCTTAAAGAGAATATTCGTATTTCAGATGATGAAATTCAAAATTTTTATCAAAATTTATTTCATAGTTCGAATTTTCATAATTTTGAAGATTTTCAAAAAAAATATGACTTTAACTACATTAAAACAACTTTATTACAGAATAAAGTTATAGATTTTTTGTGGAATAATTCCTCTTTTAATAAAAGTTCTTAATTATTTTTAATATTTCAATTATTTTGTAAGAATTAGAAATTAAATATTAGCTAATTTTTATATCATTAATAAGTTTAATTTTATTTTCAAGAGAGAGGCTAATAATGAATAAAAAAAATAAATTAAATCAAATAGAAGGCGATAATAAATTCGAATATATTGAAGGTGTTGAGGTTCCTTATGAATTACCTGCAATTATTGTACGTGATTTGATACCTATTCCTAATAATGATTTTAGGATAGAAATAGGACGTGATTTTTCAATAAACGCTTTAAAACATGCCGAAAAAACTAAATTTCCTTATGTAGTTATTTTGCCTCAAAAAATATTTGCTCTAGAAGAACCCGAAATAATAGATATTGCAGAATATGGGGTATTAGCTCGAATTATTGCTTCAGTTAAAATTCTTAATAGTTCTATTTATAAAGTTAAATTCCGTTTATTAAAAAGAATTAAAACAACTTCAATTTTGAAAAAAGATAATTTTTTTAATGCCACATATGTTCCAGTCGCTACTGAATTAAGCGATGATATTAAAAAAGAAGAAGCTTTGATTAAATTAGTTATGGAACAAATAACTTCTAATACAAGTCAATTTTTATTTATATCTGACAATAATTTGTTAGAACAAATTCAAAATGGTATTGATACTGAAAAAATAGCTGATTTAATTATTTTTTCTTTAAAAATTGATGAAAAAGAAAAATATAAGTATTTACAAGAAACAAATTTAAATAATAGATTATTTTATATTTTGCAAGATATTCATAAAAAAATTGATATTATCGAATTAGAAAATAAAATAAATGAAGAAGTTAAACGTAGTATTGACGAAAATCAAAAAGAATTTTATCTTAGAGAAAAAATACGTGCTATTCAGAATGAATTAGGTGATAGGGCTAAAAAAGAAGAAGAAATAGAAACTTTACGAGCACAAATTAAAAATTCTAAAATGCCGACAAATATTAAAGAAAAAGCATTACAAGAATTATCTCGTTATCAATCAATTTCTTCAGCGGTAGCTGATTCTTTTGTGATTAGAAATTATTTAGATTTTTTAATAGCTTTGCCTTGGGGTAAAAAAAGTAAAGATGTTGATGATTTAGAAAAAATTCTTATGGTTTTAGAAAAAAATCATTATGGTTTACAAGAAGCTAAAGAAAGAATTTTAGAATATGCTGCTGTTAGAATTATGACTAAACATAACGCTCAAACGATATTATGTTTGGTAGGCCCTCCGGGCGTAGGTAAAACTACTTTAGCTATTTCTATAGCAGAAGCTTTAGGACGTAAATTCGTTAAACAATCTTTAGGAGGTTTACAAGAGGAAAGCGAATTTAAAGGTCACAGAAGAACTTATGTTGGAGCTATGCCTGGTCGTATTTTGGATGGTATTAAAAACGTAGGAGTTATAAACCCTGTATTTTTGTTAGATGAAATAGATAAATTAGTAAATAATTTTCATCATAATCCGGAATCTTCTTTATTAGAAATTTTGGATCCGAATCAGAATAAAACTTTTGTAGATCTTTATTTATCTGAACCTTTTGATTTGTCACAAGTATTATTTATAACTACTGCTAATGATATTAGTAATATTTCTGCTCCTTTAAGAGATAGATTAGAAATTATTGAATTAAATTCTTATACAGAAAAAGATAAGTTAAATATTGCTAAACAGCATTTGATTCCGAAACTTTTAAAAGAACATGGTTTAAAAGCGACAAAATTTTCTGTTAGTGATTCTGCTTTGATTAAAATTATTAGAAATTATACTAAAGAAGCTGGAATCAGAAATTTAAGTCAAAAAATAGCCACTTTAATTCGCAAAACAATAAAAAATATTTTAATTAAAAAAATAACCTGCGCTAATATTAACGAAGATAATTTAGAAGATTTTTTAGGAAAAATAATTTATTATGATTTATTAACCGAAAAAAAACCTCAAATAGGTGTTGTTAACGGATTAGCTTATACCACGGTAGGAGGAGACGTATTATCTATCGAAACTACTTGTTATCCTGGCAAAGGTAAGTTAGTTTTAACTGGCCATTTAGGAAAGGTTATTGAAGAAAGTGCCATTACTGCTTTTAGTTTTTTAAAAGCTAATGCTCACAAATTAGGCATCGATTACGACATGTTTAAACAAAAAGATTTTCATATTAATTTTGTCGAAAGCGCGGTTCCTAAAGATGGGCCTTCTGCTGGTGTAACTATAGCTACATCTTTATTTTCTGTAATGACTAGTCAAAAGGTTAAAGAAAATATAGCAATGACTGGAGAAATTAGATTAACTGGAGATGTAGTAGCTATAGGCGGATTAAAAGAAAAAGTTTTAGCCGCTGATAGAATAGGTATAAACATCGTTTTTATTCCGAAAGCTAACTCTAAGGATATCGATGATATTCCTGAAGAAGTTCGTAGTAAATTAAAAATTATAACTATTCAAAATGTTAAAGATATCTTTGCTGAAGCTTTTATTTCTTCTTAATTTAAAAAGATGAATATAATTTTGATTATTTAATAGTTATTGATTTGGAAATTTTTTTAAAATATATAATTTTAAAAAACTAATTTAATTATTTTAACAATAAAAAATTACAATTATAAAAAATACCAAAAGATTAATTGGTATATATAGTTAGTATTTTTGTATCAAAAATAATTTAGGGTAAATAATGCATTAATTTTGAAATATTTTGGTAAGATATTAATAATAAGATAAAGAAAAATTTAATTTATATTCTCATTTGAAGTATTTTAAATAGAATCTCTTTCGAAGATATTAAAGTTTTTATGCCGGAAAAAATATTTTTTTCCGGTTCTATAAATAATTAGTATCAATTATGAAATCATAAATAAAAAATCTATCACAATTTCAATGAATGTATTAATTTAAAAATTAATAAAAAGGTGATAATATGTTCGTATTACCCAATTATGTTATTTATATTATTTGTGTTATTATTGTTATTAGTGTTTTGTTTTCGTCCGAAGTAGATGTTACTGATGCATTTGCAGAACAATATGGCACTTACAAAAGCAATCAAAGTATTGATAAATTTAATCGTTTCATTAGTATTTTAGTTTTAATTATCTTTTTACAATTTTTTATTCAACAATCATTTTAATGATAATTGAAAAATTATGGGCGCTAAAGAGGCCTAAATTTCCTGCTATTTAACCAATAGCCAGGGCCGATAAACCCGGAAAGGAGATGGTCGGTTTGGCAAACGAAAGAATGTCAAATTACAGCAGACCATAAAAGCGGGTTGCGATGAAAGCAAATTAGTCAAGAAGACCTCGCCACCAAATAATTCGATGGAAAAGCCTGAAATGGCCTAAGAATGAAAATTGATGTAATAGTATAACCTGTTCGGAAGTTGCTGAAACGGACAGTCCAGAGTCTACTAGTATAAGCTTCAAGTATTGAGTAGTTTATCATATGAAACCTGGAGTCAGCCTCTTAAGAGGGTACTTCACCTAAGGAATTAAGGTAGAAATTTAGGGTAACTTGGAGAACTTAAAACGAAGTAATTAAATTTACCAATTCGGAAATAAAAGTCCGGATGGTCAAGGATAAAGCATCTTCTTAGTAGTCGTAAGGGTAACGTCTTACCAAGAAGAGAGTTAATGACTTAGAAGAAAGTAATTTATTGTTTATTCGTTGAGATTGTGGAAGCTAGAAAGGATTTTGAGCTATTGAAATCGAAGCTTCTTCGGACAATAGATAAAATTCATGATCAATCTTTAAAACAACGTCCATTAAAACAAGAAATCCAATGGGGAATGAACAATTTAACCCCAAAGGAAAGACCACTCGGAATCCCTACCATGCAAGATAGAATCATCCAAAAAACCTTGGAACAATTCCTGATTTTGAGAATAACTTTTCGGAGTGGAGTTTGAGATTTAGAACCAAGAAATCGG
>NZ_JAOSIT010000024.1:0-9634 GCF_030586975.1 Candidatus Phytoplasma gossypii
CAAATATTACGGCTATTCCAACAAGATTTTTTTTTCAAATAAATAGATTCTAC
This sequence comes from Candidatus Phytoplasma gossypii, assembly GCF_030586975.1. Lineage (NCBI taxonomy): Bacteria > Bacillati > Mycoplasmatota > Mollicutes > Acholeplasmatales > Acholeplasmataceae > Candidatus Phytoplasma > Candidatus Phytoplasma gossypii. Next base: position 54 of record NZ_JAOSIT010000024.1, read on the forward strand.
ATCATCAAAAGGTAAAACTAAACAAGATAAATCATAAATTAAATTTAAACATAAAATCTGAATAGGCATAAAAGGAATAAAAGGTAAATAATAAGAAGCTAATAAAATACTTAAAATATTACCAAAATTAGAGGCTAAAGTGAATTTAATATATTTCAACATATTAATATAATTTTTTCGACCCTCTAAAATGGCATCTTTTAGTACAGTTAAATTTTTATTCAATAAAATAACATCTGCTGATTCTTTAGCAACTTCAACTCCCGAATCAACAGTAATAGATAAATCTGCGTTTTTCATAGCGATAGCATCATTAATACCGTCCCCTATAAAACCTACAATATGTCCTTTTTGACGAAAAATATTAATAATTCTAGCTTTTTGTTCTGGATATAATTTAGCAAAAATACTAGTATAATGAGCTTGTTTATAAATTTCTTCATCACTCATTTCAATCAAATTAGAACCTAATAAACATTTTGCAGAATCAATATTAACTTTACTAGCAATAATTTTTGATAAAATCTCGTTATCACCAGTTAAAATTTTCACGTCTACGCCACAACTTTTTAAAGCTAAAACAGCATCTGCAGAACTAATTTTAGGAGGATCTAATAAAATTAAAAAACCCAATATAATCATGTTATTTTCTATTTTTTCATCATTATTAAATATCAAATTTTGATTTTTTTGAATTAGTTTATAAGCAACCCCAATTACGCGAAATCCTAACTGATTATAATGAATAACATGATTTAAAATTTGAGATTTATCAATATTTAATATTTGAGCTTGATTTGTTGTCGGATCGATATATTCGGCATAATTACAAATATTTAATATTTCTTCAATCGCTCCTTTAGTAATGATTAAATCATAATCCTCATGAATATTATGAAGCGAAATAGTCATAATGCGACGTTTAAAATCAAAAGGAATTTCATCAATTTTAATAAAATTTTTCGCTAACATAGAATCGAAATGACAATTATTATGCATTTTATCAATAATTGCTTTATCTATAACATTTTTTAAACCTGTTTGAAAATAACTATTTAAATAAGCATATTTTAAAATTTTAAAATTACTTTTATTATAAATATCTAAAAAATTGTCGATAGCAACACTATCTTCTGTTAAAGTTCCTGTTTTATCAGTGAATAAAATATCTATAGCACCAAAATCTTGCATAGAATATAAATTTTTTACAATAACGTTATATTTAGAAAGAACAGAAACCCCTCTCATAAAAGAAGTTGTCACAATCAAAGGCAACATTTCAGGAGTGATGCCTAAAATTATACTCAAAGCGAAAGCAAAAACATTCCAAAAAATAAATTTTTCTGTACACTTATACCAATTTAAAACAAAAATTAAAGGAAATAAAATCAAAATACAACTGATTAATATTTTAACAATAGAATTGATACCTTGCTTTAAAGAAGAATAAGTTTTTTCTTTATCTAAAGATTGATGAATATGACCTAAATAAGTATTTAATCCTGTCAAAACTACAATACCAACAGCATAACCCGAAACAACATTAGTACCCATAAAAACTAATCTAGGATCTTTTAAAAGATCATTTGATTCTATTCGAGAAAAAGCATTTTTTTCTACCGCATCCGATTCCCCTGTAAAAGTTGTTTCTTTAACAAAAAAATCTTTAGTCTCTAATAATCTAATATCTGCCGGAATGATATCTCCAGCTGATAATAAAACTATATCCCCCACTAATAATTCGTTTAAAGGTATTTTAAAAATTTGGTCAGATCTTTTTACAGATGCCGTTAAAGAAACAATTTTTTTAAGTTTATCTATTACACTAGAAAATCTAGCTTCTTGTAACCAATGCATAAAATTGGAAACCACTAAAATAAAAGATACAATAAAACAAGTAGCATAGTCCCTAACTTTGGGATCTGCTAAATAAATATCTTTAAAAAAATAAAAAATTAATAAAAATAATAAGATAAAATTAAAAGGATTTAATAAAACTCTTATAATTTTGATAAAATAATAATTTTTTTTTTATTTAAAACGTTAACATTAGAATTTTTCTTTCTTTCATCAATTTCATCCAAAGATAAACCATTAAGACTAGAAGATAAATAGGCTAAAAGTTCATTGATATCTTGGCGACTAACATCCTTAAGAAAATTAATGTTAGAAAAAAAACTTTTCCTAAAAGGCAACTTCATTTTGATTACACAACTCCCTAAATAAAGTAATTTTTTTTTAATATGAATACCCAAAAATTTCTTTATTATTGTTTCTTAATAAAAAAGAAATTTTATCTATTATAATATTCCACAATTAATTGCTCGTTAATATCTGTTAAAAACTCATTTCTATAAGGATATCGGATATAACTACCTATTAAAGAAATTTTATCTAAAACAACATAATCTACTTTATTATTTTTGGATGTTTCCAAACAATAAGAAACTATTTTCATTTGTTTTGCTTTTTCTTTTAAAGTTATTTTTTGTCCTGGTTTAACAACATAAGAACTAATATCAACTTTTTTACCATCTACTAAAACATGACCATGAGAAATTAATTGTCTTGCTTGTAAAATAGTTTTAGAAAAACCTAATAAATTCACAATTCTATCTAAACGAGATTCTAAGGATATCAAAAAGTTTTCCCCATGAGAACCTTTAAATTTGGACGCATTAACAAAAAAACGCTTAAATTGTTTTTCAGACATACAATAAGTAAAACGAACTTTTTGTTTTTCTTGTAACTGAAGTCCATAATCACTTAATTTATTTTTTCGTTTTTTATTTTTACTTAAATTGAAATGATCTTTTTTATTTAATAATTCTTTTCCTGTTCCGGTTAAAGAAAAATTCAAAAAACGTGACTTTTTCCAAATCGGTTTCGCGGTAGACATCCACAATGCTCCTTTTTAATTCACTTATGAGTGAAATTTTATTTTTTTATTTAATTTTGAAAACGCTAAAGTACATATAGATTAATCAATACAACACTATATATCATATATTTTATGATAAAACCAAAAGATAGTCAAGTAAATAGTTAAATTTAAATTAATGAATATAAAAATTTTAAAAATCTATTGGATATAAAATATCAATGTTATTGAAATTAGTAAATTTATGTGATATAAATACTTAGTGTTTATCATTTTCAATTTTTAATTATAAATTTTGTAAAATTTAAAAATAACATATTTAAAACCTCAATAAGCACATTATTTGATAATGAAATAATTTAATTTAAAATTAATTGACCTTTAAATTAGCGTTTTTTTTAAAATCAATAGAACTGCAAACTTTATATTATGTTAAATATTAAAACTGGATTTAAGAGATAATTCCCTAATTAAATTCTATCCAAACAAGAAAGGTTATAGAATGAATATAATATTAATAGGACCGCCTGCTACTGGCAAAGGAACACAAGCGATAATTTTATCTAAATATTTTAATATTCCGCATATTTCAACAGGAGATATTTTCAGAAAAAATTTACAATTAAATACTAATTTAGGAAAATTAGCCAATTCTTATATAGAAAAAGGTTTTTTAGTTCCTAATCATATCACAAATGCTATGATTGAAGAACAATTATTAAAAGAACAAAATAAAAAAGGTTTTATTTTGGATGGATTTCCTAGAAATTCAATACAAGCTATGTTTTTGGATAAATTATTTCAACAAAAAAATATTATTTTGACAAAAGTAATTTATTTCAATTCTGATATCAAAATTTTACAAAAAAGAATTTTAGGTAGACGAATATGCCCAAAATGTAGAGAAATTTATCATTTAGAAACTAAAAAACCTAACAAAAACGGAATATGTGATAAGGATAATAATGTCTTAATTCAAAGAAAAGATGATAATTTAATAACTTTTAATGAACGTTTAGCAATTTACCAAAAAGAAACCTATCCTTTAATAGAACAATATCGTAATAAAAATAAACTTTTAGAAATTCGTATTGATGATGACAATATGTCTATCAACGATGTAACAAAAATTTTATTAAAAAAAATTTCAAAATATTCAAAAACACAAACCTAAAACTAATCAATATTTCCATTAATAAAAAAATAACTTTAAAATAACTTTATTTTATAATTTAAAACTAAAATTAATTATATTTTAGTATGATTCATGAAAATAAAAAGATAAAAATTGTCGATATATCGTTAAATAAATATAAGTTAAAAATCCAGAAAAGAAAAAAACTGATAAAAAACGAATATAAATCAAAGGAGATACAAATCTTTTTAAAAATTTATTATAAACAGCAGAAAAATTATTTAAGTAATCATAATTTTTATTATACAAAATATAATCTAAAAAAAAAAGATTCAATAAAATGTATGTTGTAAAATATAAACAACAAATTAAAGTTATTCGCCAATAAACAGATAAAAATGAATCAAAATATTTTGAGAGTAAAAAAATAGGCAAAATACCCAAACAAAGACCATAAAATAAAGTTAATAATGGATTATATGGATAAATAGTACCTCTGAAACAAAAAGCAATAATTTCTACAAAAGAAACAGAAATAAAAGACCAAAAATAATGACGATTAAATAAAGGAATAAAAAATAAAGGTATTAATTTGAAACCATCTAACCAAATAATAGAATTAAAAAAACGTAATATAGAATAAGAAGTGAATAACTTTTTAAAAATTAAATCTAAAACAAGAGACAAAGAAGATAAACAAGATAAAAAAACTATTCTCTCTAAAGATGATAATTTTAGTTTTTTCATATGTGTATAATTTTCCTTTTTGTTTTTATAAATGCATTATTTAAAAATTTGTCTCATTTACAAACTCAAAAATACAATTACAAATTTTTACTTGATCAGAGGATCTCATTCCTCTTTTTTTTAATTCTTCTTCAACTCCTATTTTTTTCAAAATATAAGAAAAATGACTAATTGATTCATGATTATTAAAATCTGTTCTATGAAATAATTTTTCAATATAATCACCGGTAACTACATAACAACCATTGCTTTCTTTAGAAATGATAAATTTAACAGATTCATTCAAAGTAAAAATCTTTTTATCTTGAATATTATTCACGGTTGTATCTATATTACACAAATCACTTCTTTGTAAATGTTCTATAATAATATTTTTCAACTCTGTTAAACCTAAATAATTAATAACAGAAATAGGCATAATAATCTTATCTTTTATTTGTTGGGTTAAAATAAGAAAATTTTTTTGAAAACAAGGTAAATCTCTTTTATTAACAACTATTATTTGAGGTTTTTTTAACATATTAATATGATATTTTTTTAATTCTTCATTTAATAATAAATAATTTAAATAAATATCATCATTTGAAGCATCACATATATGTAATAACAATTTACATCTTTCGATATGTTTTAAAAAATTAATACCTTGGCCACGTCCTAAAGAAGCATTTTCAATTAAACCAGGAATATCAGCAATCACAAAATTTAATTTTTGATCAAAAACCATTCCTAAACAAGGAGTTAAAGTAGTAAAAGGATAAGAAGAAATTTTCGGCTTAGCATTAGATAAAGCAGCTAACAAAGATGATTTACCTACGTTAGGAAAACCTAATAAACCGACATCTGCTAACATTTTCAATTCTGTTCTAATAATTAAACTTTCTCCTAAATCGCCCTTTTCAGCATAAGACGGAGCTGAATTCAAATGATTAGTCAAAGCAAAATTGCCCCTACCGCCTTTACCACCTCGAGCAATTATTAAACGTTCTCCGGCTTCCAAAATTTCTCCAATTAATTGATTATTTGTATGATTATAAATTGAAACACCTAAAGGCACTTCTATAAACAAATCAGGAGCATTAGCTCCGTTTTTATTTTTATTTTCACCATTATAACCATTTAAAGCTTTAATTTTTTTACGATACTTAAGTTTAAATAAATTATTTTCACCTGAAACACCTACAAAAATTACAGATCCTCCATTACCTCCATTTCCCCCTGAAGGTCCTCCGTAAGGAACATATTTTTCTCTTCTAAAAGCTACCTTACCACATCCTCCATCACCAGCTTTAACGTAATTTAATACAGATAGATTAATTGCGTTTTATGTGGCGATTTGTATTTGCCGTTTTATTTACAATCAGCCCCCGTCCAAACCGGACAAGCAAGTTTCCAAGCATCCGGCTTTCCCTAATTTACTCTCTTGCGAGAACTAATTTCCCCTCACGGTTGATTAGCTATTTATTCTTATTGTTCTTATTTTCCTGATATCATGTATTTGTTGATTGGTTATCTTCCGATGACAAACTTTACGCAATACCTTTGTTCTTTTATTCATGATCCTTGAATGATTCGCGTTGCGAACTGTCCCAATGTGATGGATTTGAAGTCGGGTTGTTTTGTCGCAATTCTCACAACGTTCCGCTTTCAAACAGTCGGTTAGATGCATGCGACCTTGGAATATAAATCTATTAATGGTAATATCCGGATTTCCCTTATAATTACGCATTTTTTTAATTTTATCCCAAGAGTAGACGACCCATAGTTCATATTGGATTTTTCCTTTATTAAGATAAGGGATAGCTCAGGTTGAACCTATATGGAATTTCTTTCGAATTCTAGCAATCAACGTTTCTCGTTTCCTTGCCAGCGTTTTCAAACAGCTATCTTCAGCTAGATAATTTAGATAAGTTAAAACACCGAGATTGTTAACTAAGCAAAAGTATTGGATTAACACTAATGCTTCGTCGTGTCTCACCTTTCCCTTTTTTAACCAAGTGTATTCATCTCCATATTCTTTGGCTTTCGCTTTGGTAATTTGGATTTAAACCTTGCCATTTAAGGAATTCTTTGTGGTTTTCCTTATACGAGTTTTTTATTGGTGGAATTTACCTTTATCATGTAGGATAGAAACCTTGTCCCTTTGTTGGCTTTCACAATTCTTGATTTGTTATTACTGATCGTAAGCTTTAAATCTTGCTCTAGCCATTGTGTTACTCGATTATTGAACCTTTCGGCTTGGTCATACTCGCCTTTAACACCAACGATAAATCATCAGCATAGCGGATGTACTCAATTCTTGGTTTCGGATTTAGGTTAAGAGAACTATCAATCCCCAGTTTATCATGCTGATTTTTAGACCATGCTTCGCCATATTCTGGGTTATTCTTCCAAATTAGTTTTCCTTCTCTAATTAGTTCCTCCATTTTCAGGTCAATGTAATGTAAATATACATTCACCAGCAAGGGAGAAATAATCTCTCCTTGAGGAGAACCTGATAAAGATTCGTATTTGAGATCGTCTTTCATGAAACCGGCTTTCAACCATTTGTTAATGGTTGACAGAGTTTTATTCTTTCTGATGAATTGTTTTAAGGTTCCCATTGAAATTTCATGATTGATCGTATTAAAAAAGCCTTTTAAGTCAATTTTGACAATATAGTCAATCCCTTTAAATCTTTGTTTGACACGTTTGATAGCGTCATGACAAGATTTTCTGGTTCTAAATCCGAAACTCCATGCTGAAAAGATATTTTCAAAATAGGGAGTTAAGAATTGTTCGAGACATTTTTATATTAGCCGATTTTTGATGATGGGTAAACCCAAAGGTCTGGTTCTTTTATTATCATTAAGAATGAGAATTCTTTTAACTGGTTTGGGGGGCGGTAACCATTGTTGACGTATTCCTAATGGTATCTCTCTAGCGTCTCTAAATTAATACCATTAATGGTTTCATCATCAATTCCGGGGATACCCGCTCCTTTGTTGGCCACGATTCTTCAACGTATTATAAAAATTATTCATTCCCTGCTGGAGTTCTCTTTTTAAAGAGTAACCGTTTGATGAACAATATTGAATTTTATCCAATGTTCGCGAAAGTTTAGTTTCTAGTGAAACCGTTGTTGATATTATATATCAACTCCTTCCTTGATACCATTGAATAAATAGTAAATTACTTTCTTCTTTCGCCCTATAAGAGTCATTAACTCTCTTCTTGGTAAGCCGATTGACTAAATTATTCCAAATTTAGGTTTACCCTTACGACTACTAAAAAGATTCTTTATCCTTGACCATCCGGGCTTTTATTTCCGAATTGGTAAACTTAATTACTTAGTTTTAGGATTCTCCAAGTTACTCTAAATTTCTACCTTAATTCCTTAGGTGAAGTACCCTCTTTTGGGAGGCTGATTCCAGGTTCCTTTAATTGATAAACTACTCAATACAAGTAATATATATTAGTAGACTCTAGACTGTTCATATAAGCAACTTCCGAACAAGTTTTGATATTACATCAATTTTCCTTCTTAGGCCATTGCAGGCTTCTCCATCGAATTATTTGGTGGCGAGGTCTTCTTGACTAATTTGCTTTCGTCGCAACCCGCTTTTATGGTCTGCTATAATTTGACATTCTTTCGTTTGTCAAACCGACCATCTCCATTCAGAGTTTATCGGCTCTGGCTATTGGTTAAATAGCACGAAATTTAGGCGTCTTTGGCGCCCTTACTTCATCAATAAAATTCATATAATTCCCCAAATTAATTTATATTAGATAAATTATCCGTTCAATTCGGCAATAAATTTTATTTTTTACAGCATATAACGAATAATATTCTCTAAATTATAATTAACCAAAACATTCACTAACATTCCAATATTTTTATTTTTGAAAAATTAACTTTTTTTAATTTCATCAAAAATTGTTTCTAAACCAAATAACTTCTAATTAAAAAATTAAATATTAAATATAAAAAATACTTTAAATATTATTTAAATTCTTTTATGTAAAAATACTTATTTAAAAAAATTATAATAATTATTTTTGCAAAATACTGTTATAAACTGAAGCGCAAGTTTTTTGTTTTTTATTAATACGAATTTTTTCAAATTTAACAAAACCATTAATAAGAGCAAATAAAGTATCATCTTTACCGAGACCAACATTTTTACCCGGAATAATTTTAGTTCCTCTTTGGCGATAAATAATAGATCCGGCATTTGTATATTGACCATCTGATAATTTAGCGCCTAAAGATTTAGAATGGGAATCGCGCCCATTGCGTGTAGAACTAACCCCTTTTTTAGTCGCAAATAATTGAATATTTAACTTAAACATAATTGACCTCTTTTAATTATTTATATTTTTAACTAATTTCATTTTTAAACGATTTGGATATTATAGACTTAAATCTTTTATTTAATTAATTTAATTTTTAAACAATTTGGATATTGCCGACTTAAATCTTTGAAAGTATATTTAAAATTTTTTAATAATTTATTCACTATTAAATTAGATTCTAATAAAATTAATTTAAAATAACCTTTTTTTAATTTAAAATTAATTTTATTACTTAATTCTAACAATTCAATAGCATTAATAGTCACTATTATAGCGGTAGATACTGAAGAACAAACTATATCATTTGAACAAGAATATTGAGCATGGCCTTTAAATACAGATAGATTAATTGCGTTTTATGCGGCGATTTGTATTTGCCGTTTTATTTACAATCAGCCCCCGTCCAAACCGGACAAGCAAGTTTCCAAGCATCCGGCTTTCCCTAATTTACTCTCTTGCGAGAACTAATTTCCCCTCACGGTT
>NZ_JAOSIT010000025.1:0-9424 GCF_030586975.1 Candidatus Phytoplasma gossypii
TTAGTTACCTTCTGGTAACAATCTCTACACAATACTTTAGTTCTTTTATTCATGATCCTTTGGCGATTCGCGTTGCGAATTGTCCCGATATGATGAATTTGAAGTTGGGTTGTTTTGTCGAAATTCTAAAAAAGTTGATCTATCATATTAACAGATTATTATTAATTGTAATATTTGCAAGAAATAATACAAAAAGTGAAACCTAAAATCTCCAAAACAAGATCCAAAAATCTTGAAAATTGTATAAAATAATTAGCCTTATCCTTGATTAATTGATCCAAAACATTTTGATTCTATTAAATTTTATTAAAAATAAAAAACACTTTTTAATATACGAAAAATTATATTCTTTGCAAATTCATTTTTTTTAAAGCACGAACAGATATAAAAACTTTTTTAATTTTACCATGATCATCGATAATGCGAATTTTTTGCAAGTTAGCCTTCCATTTTCTTTTATTAGCATTCATAGCGTGACTACGTTTATTACCGCATAAAATAGCTTTACCTGTTAAATAACATTTGGCCATTTAATATTCACTCCTTTTATTTTTTTATATAAATTAAATTAATAATAATAATTTTAACAATTTTTTAGTAAATTATTCAAATTAACTTATTAATAAACAATGTATCTAATACGGATAGATTAATTGCTTTTTATTCAGCGATTTATATTTGCTGTTTTATTTACAATCAGCCCCCGTCCAAACAGTACGAGCAAGTTTCCAAGCACACCGCTTGCCCTAATTTACTCTCTTGCGAGAACTAATTTCCCCTAACGGTTGATTAGCTATTTATTCTTATTGTTCTTATTCTTTTGATATTATGTATTTGTTGATTGGTTATCTTTTGATGACAATCTTCACACAATACCTTTGTTCTTTTATTCATGATCCTTTAGTGATTCGCGTTGCGAACTGTCCCAATGTGATGAATTTGCAGTTGGGTTGTTCTGTCGCAATTCTCACAACGTTCCACTTTTAGAAGGTCAGTTAAGATTCGTACAACCTTGGAATATAAATCTATTAATGGTAATGTCAGAGTTTCCCTTGTAGTTACGCATTTTTTTAATTTTATCCCAAGAGCAGACGATCCATGGTTCATATTGGGTTTTCCTTTTATTAAGAAAAGGAATACTCCAAGTTGAACCTATATTCAGTTTCTTTCGAACTCTGGCAATCAACGTTTTTCGCTTTCTTGCCAGTGTCTTCAAGCAGCTATCTTCGGCTAGATAATTTAGATAAGTTAAAATATCTAGATTGTTAAATGGTTATCTTTATGTTCCGCAAATCTTATTAGTCACAAAACAAATCCAATGCTAAGTAAATATTTATCAGATTATTCATCCCATATCGTATTCTGATACTTTGATTATTTAACAAACGTTTTCTATAAAGGCAAATTAACCTTATTTTTAACGATTAATTTAATAATTCCGCATTAAGTTGTACTTCTCTGACTGTTAAAAAGTTTGATTCTAATGCATTTTATTTAATTATTGGTTAATTTCATCAATCTAAATTTAGTTAATCTAAAGATCAACCCGAATTACTCAAAAGAAAGTTAAACTTTTTAGAAATGGTGAGATTCCAAATTTTAAACTTGATATTACTCTTTATTATTAATTATAAAATAACCCATTATTGCTCTCACAGTGTAGTGATTGATTAAATCACGAGATATTTAGGTTTCTTTGATTTTCATAATCTTTAATAGAATTTTTAGCCAATTTAATAACTTGATTAATTTCTTGTTGATTATAAACATTCATACCACAAGCACGAAAATGCCCGCCACCATTAAATTGATGAGCGATATGATTAATTTCAGGTCCTATTGAACGTATACTTATCTTCCAATAATTTTTAATCTTATTTTCTATTATAAATAACCATACAGGATATCCTTGGATATTATGGAAAATATTCACTACACTATTAATATCTTCAAACTTCAATTTAAATGTTTCAATAATATCATGAGTAATCTTAATATAAATTAAACCATCCTCAGCAATAAAATTACTACATACATAGCCTTTAAATCTTAATATATTAATAGGTTGAACAGTGATTTTAGTATCAACTTGAAAAGCATCAAACCCATAACGTAACAAATCAGAAACAATTTGTAAAGTTTTATAATTTACTCTGTCAAAACGAAAATGACCAGTATCTGTAACCATACCAATATAAATAGGTAAAGCACCTTTGATACTCAAATTTAAATCATTAACTTCTTTAAAAGTATAAATCATTTCCGAACAAGAAGAAAAACTTGGATCAATCCAAGAATTTTGTTCATCTCCGTAAATTTCTCCTATTAAATGATGGTCAATACGTATAATTTTTTTAGCTATTTTATATCTAACATCACTAATTACATTAGTATTTCCACAATCCACTACAATAGCTAAAGATCGAGATATAACATCATCATTAATTTCATCCATGAAACCTAAAAACGAAAAAATAGGATTATTTTCGCCTAAAGTATAAACTTTTTTATTAGGAAAACTTTGTTGAATAATATCTTTCAATCCTAATTGAGAACCATAACAATCTCCATCGGGATTTTTATGCCCAAATATAGTAATAATATCAAATTCATTTATATTGTTAAGAATTAAATGATTCATAGATATTGTATTAGGATTCATTTGTATCACATTTTGATTCATTTTTTCTATTCTCCTATATTAGTTAAATTAAATCTTTTTTATAACATTAATTGTGAGCAATCCTTGTATAAGCTTCCATAAATAAAAAATTTATTTTTTGTTTTAAATTAGTTGTTTGGTTATCAATAGCTAAAATTTCTGTAAACAAATCATTTAATATCGAGCGAAAAAAAACTACATCAACAAAAATAGGCGTCGTGAAATAAGTATTTTTATCGTTATTATCATAAGTATGTTCTTGAGCGAATTTAACCGATTTAAATTTATACAATGCTCGTCTTTTTATTTTTTGTTCTCCTATTACTTTCGGATTTTGCTTATCAATAATATTATTTTTCTCACAAAAATAATTTTCCAATGTTCGAATTTGTTCATCAATACACTTTTGTTCGCTAGGAGTCTTTAAAGTATTTAAAACATCTTCGCGAGTAATAATAAAACCGCCTTTGCATAACAACATATCTATATAAACATCTTTAGAAATCAAATACTTCAAAAATAACCAAGAAGCTAACATTTTATCATCATCTTCCGAATAAAATAAATTAACATTAGGACCTTGAATAATATTTTTATATTGATCGTTATAACTCATACAAGGAAAAGGAGTCATTTCTATATTAAAATCTGATACTTGATTATGTAATAAATCAGATCGTCTGGTAGAAGTAATAAACATACCAGTTTTACGTTGCATAAACATTTCTTTACTACTAATACCAATTAATTTAGAACTAGTTAAAAACCCTTTATTATAAAAATTTTCTTTAAAATATTGCATATTATTTTTAACATTTTCATCTAACAAAAAACTCTTAACTGCATTTTCATCTTTTGGATAAGAAATCCCTTTTTGTTCGTTGCTAATAATAATTAAATTAGCTAAACTTTCCGATGTAATAGGGATAAAAGTTTGATCTTTTTTAAGTTCAATCAATTTAGCACAAAAAGTTTCTAAATAAGGCCAAATCAAATAATCTTTATTGACTTTTAAAACTTTAAAATCGAATTTTCCTTGATGATCAATAATTTTAGAACAATCATCTTTAAAATCTACCTTATGTTTTTCGTAAAAAAATGTATTCAAATCATCACGATATTGTTTAAATAAATCGCTATCATAAAACATAACTTCTGTAGATTTAACAAATGGTAGACTATAATGATGAGGTTGTTCGTCGTAAACATTAGGCAATTGCAATTTTTTCGCATAACCTTTAAAAAATTTAGAATTATCATGAAAATCATCATCAGAATCTATAAAAATATCTAATGGTACTACTTTAAACGATTTAGAATAAAATTCAATATGATCATCATAAGAAAATGCAATATTAGGTTGTTTATTAACGGGTAAAGAATTAGCAACACTTTTACAAATTTGTTCCCAATTAACCTTATTAACCTCTTTAATTTTAATATTAGGATTATGTTGTTCAAATTCTTTAATAGATAATTTAATAATTTCTAACTCTTTAGGATACAAGTTGTGCCAAAAAATAATTTCTACAGGCTTTTTAAGAGATTTAAAATAACTAACTTGAGATTTATGATTGTGAAATTTTTGACTGATTACATTCCTTAAACTATCATATTTTTTGGTAAAAAATTCGTTATTTTGAGAAGTTCGAAAATAATTAGATATTATGATAAAAATAGCAATGGCATTAAAATATATAAATATTTTTCCCACGTTACCAATATTTAAAATTTTAGATTTCAAATTAACCTTTAATACCACGTCGACTATCTCCTGATATAATATATTTTTTAAAAATAATAAATAAAAATAATAGAGGCAAATTTATTAAAACAAAAATAGCCATTTGAAGATTTAAAGTCTCTGTAACAGATTCTGAATCAAAAATTTTTCTTATCATATTAGTCAATAACTTCGCGCCAACCAACTCTGGCCAAGCATAAGCATTCCAAGCTGCTATAGTTCTAAAAACAGCAATTACAATAACAGTAGGTTTTGTTATAGGTAATAAAATTTTCCATAAATATTGCAAATTATTAACGCCGTCTACCTTAGCTGTATAGTATAATTCTTTAGGAACACGTTTAAAAGTTTGAATTAACAAAAATAAATGTACTACATTAATCAAATAAGGAAAAGTCATGGCGAAATAAACACCACCAGGAATAATAGAACCATTACCATTATCAACTAAACCCAAATTAGAAACAGTACGAAAATTAGTCAAAATTAAAGTTTCACTTGTAATTGACATAGCTAAAAACAATAACATTAAAATAATTCTTTTTAAAGGAAAAGCAAAAAAACTTAAAGCAAAAGCAGCTAAAACACAACAAACAGTTCCCAATAAAGTAGAAAAAGATACCATAATGCAAGTATTTGTGAAATATTGTAAAAATTTAAAATCTTTAAGAGCGAAAACATTTTTATAATTAATAAACTGCAAACCTTGTTTAGGCCAACTTAATAAATTATTTTCTACAATATCTTTATGACTTTTCAAAGAAGTGATAACCATTACATAAAAAGGAAATGTTAAAAATAATAAAATTGAGATTAAAAACAAATATTTAATAATAGCAAAATAGCTTATTTTACCTAACTTATGTTTAATATTACAAATATTGACGCTTATAAAACGATAAATCTTATTAATATCCATATAAATAATTATTACAAATCCACTTTCATCAATTTATTTTCTTTTTTAGAAATATAAAAACTCATAGTAGTAAATACAACAGAAATTAATAATAATATCGTAGCAGCAGCTGCCCCTTTAGAATAAGAATTATAATGAGAACTAGATAATTGATTATAAATATAACCCACTAAAGTTTGTACTCGATAATTAGCGTTTCTCCCAAAAACACCTATAACAGATTCATATTCTTTGATAACCATTAAAGTTTCAATTATTAATTGATAAAAAATAGTCGAAGCCAATAAAGGTAAAACTATTTTTGTCAAAATACGAAACTTAGAAGCTCCATCAATTTTTGCTGCATCGTAATAAGATTTATCAATATCTTGCAAAGATAAAATAAAAACAAAAATTTTAAAAGGTAATCTAGCCCATATATTATAAAAAACTAAAACAAAAATTTTATGAGAATAAGGAGCAGAAATATTGATCCAAGGTTGAGGTTTAATACCGAAAAAACCTAAAAAAGAATTAAATAATCCTTCTGGTCTAATCGCGCTAGTAGTATTGTAATAAAAAAAAGAACCAAAAATCATACTCATAATAATAGTATTAGATAACAAAGGTAATAAAAAAAATGTTTTAAAAAAATGTTGCACTACATAATTACGAACGCTATTTAAAGCTAAAGCGATAATTAAAGATAAAAAAATAGATATTGGCACACAAATAATTACTAGAAGAAGAGTATTTCGTAATGCAAAAACAAAATCTATATCTTTAAAAATAGAAATATAATTACTTAAACTAAAAAAATCATAAAGCTTCATGCTAAAAGAATCGTTAAATTTATCATATTTAGCATTAAAAGAAATAATAATATTTTTAACTAAAGGATAAAAAGTAAAAACAGTTAAAAAAACCAACATAGGCGATAAATAATACCAATGTCTATGATTTTTATGCCCAATATTTTCTAACATTTAAAAAATCCTATTTTCATTAATTTTATCAAAAACAAATAATTTATTTTTTTTAATATCGAAGCGAATTTTTTGTTTATTAATTTTATTAGCATTTAATTGTTCTTGTTGGTAAGTAGGTATAATAACTTGAAATGTCTTATAAATAGATTCAGTTTTTTTTGCTAATAAAACTAATTCGCGACCTAAATTTTCTAAAGCTATACCTTCAATTTCGAAAATTCCATCTTGTTTCAATTCATAACCTTCAGGTCGGATCGCAACATAAACTTCTTTATTATTAAATGATTGAAAACGTTGATCTTTTAAAATAACATTTTTGCCTACTTTTAAATTACCACAATGAAGCATACCATTAAATACAGAAATAAGAGGAACACCCAAAAAAGAAGCTACAAACAAATTCACAGGATTATTATAAATTTCGTACGGAGTACCACATTGCTGAATAGTACCTTTATTCATAACATAGATCTTATCACTCATATACATAGCTTCTTCTTGATCATGAGTGACTAAAACAGCAGTTACATTAGTTTTTATTTGTATTTTACGTATTTCATCTCTCATCCTAATACGCAAATGAGTATCTAAATTAGATAAAGCTTCATCTAACAATAATATACCAGAATATTTAATTAAAGCTCTAGCAATAGCTACACGTTGTTGTTGGCCTCCAGATAATTCAAAAGGCATTTTATCTAAATAATCACTAGTAGATGTTAAAGCAGAAATTTTATCTAACTCTTCTTGAATTTTGTCGGAAGATACTTTTAAATTTTGTAAAGGAAAAGTAATATTTTGGCGAGCAGTCATATGAGGATATAAAGAATAATTTTGAAATACTAAACCCACACCTCTTTTCTCCGGAGGAACTTTTGTGACATCAACATTGTCAAAAAAAATATTACCTTCAGTAACCGAAATTAAACCTGCTATGATATAAAGAATAGTTGATTTACCACAACCTGAAGGCCCTAAAATACTTACTAATTCTCCTTTTTGAATTTCCAAATTAATATTTTTAACTGCGAAAGTTTTTTTATGATTATGTTTATTAACAAAAACTTTAGAAACATTTAACATTTTAATAAACATGCTTTTTATATAACCTCTTTTAATTTTGTTTTTTAGAATTTTTTATTAAAAAAGAAATGTTAAAAAATATTACAATAACTCCTAGGAAAGGCAATAACATCCCTTATATTTTCTAAACCTGTTAAATAAAGTAGCATACGTTCAAAACCTAAACCAAATCCAGAATGAATACAACTACCAAAACGACGTAAATCTAAATACCAATCTAAATCTGTTGTATTTATTTGCATTTCATGCATTTTATTTTCTAAAATTTCCAATCTTTCTTCTCTTTGGGAACCGCCTACTAATTCTCCTACTTTTGGAACTAATAAATCCATACCTGCAACTGTTTCATTATCATCATTATTACGCATATAAAAAGCCTTAATATTTTTAGGCCAATGTGTCACAAAAATAGGTTTTTTAAAAACAACTTCTGTCAAATATTTTTCATGTTCTGTAGATAAATCCGAACCGTAAATAGGTTTTTGTTCGAAATTAAAAGAACTTTTATCAAGGAGAGTAATAGCCTCTTTGTAGGTAATTATTGGAAAATCTTTAAGATTAACAACATAATTTAATCTATTAATCAAGCCAGGTTCAATATTTTTATCAAAAAAATCTAAATCAGATTTATTTTTTCGTAAACAAAAATTAATTACATACTGTAACATTTGTTGAACTAAAATAATACTCGATGACAAATCATAAAAAGCCATTTCTGCTTCAATCATCCAAAACTCAGAAATATGACGAGAAGTATTAGATTTTTCTGCTCTAAAAGTAGGAGAAAAAGTATAAACTTTTTTAAAAGCTGTTGCAAAAGCTTCAGCTTCTAACTGTCCTGTTACAGCTAAAAAAACAGGCTTTCCGAAAAAATCTTTTTGAAAATCAATAATCTTTTTATTTGATAAATTTTGAAGATCCAAACTCGTTACTTGAAATAAAGACCCAGCTCCTTCGCCATCATTGGTAGTAATAATAGGAGCATGAATATTAATAAAACCTTTATTTTGAAAAAAATTATGTATAGCAAAAGTCACAGTATTACGTAACCTAAAAACAGCACCAAAAAGTTTTGTTCTTAATCGTAAATGAGGTAATTGTCTTAAAAAAGCTCTAGAATGTGGTTTTGGTTGAATAGGATATTTTACAGAACTAGAACCTAAAATAACAAAACGAGAGGCCACAAATTCTAAATTCCTAATAGAAGCATTCTTCAAAGGCATCAAAATACCTTCTATATAAACAGAAGCACCAATATTAAGTTCATTTTTAATTTTCTTTAAACAAATAAATTCATTATCTTTACAAATAATTTGCAAATCTTCAACAAAAGAACCATCATTAATATCAACAAAAAAAATATTTTTTTGAAAACGACAATTTTTTATCCAACCATTAATAGAAATTTTTTTTTTACATATAAAGAATATTTTTCATAAATATTTTTAATAGTTTTGTTAGCCAACATACAAAATAATATATCTCTTTCGATAAATTTCTCCCAATAATATAAGTATTAGAAATTAAGTTTTTAATTGTAAATTTAAAATAATCATACCAAAATAAAATTAATTAATTAAAAAAAATAATAAATTTTATCTTTTTACTGTAATTGTAATTTTTTAAAACAGTAACCAATATACAAGGACATTTGTATCTTCTTTTAATTATTAATATCTTTAATATTTTTAGTCGAAAACAAATTATGACTAATTTATTTTATCACGTTATCATCTTTTTTATCTTTGAAAAATTTATTAATTTTATTTAATCAAATTTTGATTTAACTAATAATAAATATAAAAAATGCTTATATTTTTAATCTAGCAAATTTTTTCGAAAATCTATATTTGAAAAAAATAGATTCAATAGAAAATCTCTTAATTTATATTTATAAAATTTAATAAATTACAATTAATATTTTTGAAGAAATTATTATTTTTTTAAATACAATAAAAAATGATAATTCTTCTTTTATAAGTTTTCGTAATAAATTAATGTTTGAATTGATGTATAGTTCAGGTCTAAGAGTATCTGAAATTTTAAAT
>NZ_JAOSIT010000026.1:0-8981 GCF_030586975.1 Candidatus Phytoplasma gossypii
CTAAGAAGGTGCTTTTAGGGAGATCAAAGTTACTACATAATTCTACGGGAAGTGTTAGGAGCAGTTTACCATCATTAAAGTTAAAAATATCTGTAGAAGCTTGATTAATTTAGATGGAAAAGTGTAGGAAGGGGTTAATTTATTATTATTAACCTTAAAAAAACCTTCAAAAAACACTCACTACATATGTTATTTGTCTTCCCTAATCCTGGTCACAATATCTTACCAAAATGTTTTAATTAAACCACTCTACTTAACTGCTTAGGGACTTGCACCTTTTCCTTGACTTCTGGTCTGGCGTCGACTTGTTGACTAGATATTTCGTCTCATCTCGCTTGCGTGCTTTTGCTATTATCAACTCTTCTTTCGAACTGGTTGATCAAGCCCACCTTGTGGTGTTTACGTGACCTCTAGAGAGATTATCACTCTAGGCTATGCGTTAAATAGCAGAATTATGAGCATCTTTTGCGCCCTAGCGATTTATAATTTGTTTGTTTAAAGCTCTTACAATAACTTCTACTTCTGGTAGTTCCGGCATTAAAAAAATCTCCTTTATTTTTTTATTTATATAATTTTTTACAAACCAATTTAAATTATTTAGATATAATTCCGATTTGCTATTCACTTACGTGAATAAATTTTTCAATCAACAAAATACCTTTTTCTTTTAATATAATTTTATTAAGAAATAATTTTCCAGTTATAATTTTTATTTTTTGATCTGGTTGTAAAAAAAATTCTGGATTATCATTATCAATATGTTCAAAAAATAAAATTAATTCTGAAAAAATTTTAATCTCAGAATGGATAAGTATTTTCAGACCAACAGTATACCATTCTTTAGAAATTTTCAAGTTTTTATCTTTATTATATCTTACATTTACTATACAAACTAAATCATTAATAGAATAATTGTTATATAAATTATTATCAAGTAGTTTAGCGAAATTCATAAAAATCAAAAACCCTTTCTGAATTAAAAAATTTTAAATAGATACAATAATAGGTAAAATTAAAGGATTACGTAAAGTAGTTTCATAAATACGAGGAGTAATAAAATTAATAATAGCTTTTATTAAATAATTTTCATTAACTGTTTCAGAAGATAATAATTTTTGAATCATATTTTTAATATCATTAGATATTTTTTGAATAAAATCACCACTACCTTTCATATAAATAAATCCTCGAGATACAACCATCGGATGATTAATAATTTTTTTATTCTTCCAATCCATGCTAACAATAATAGATAATAATCCTTCTTCGTTTAAAATTTTTCTTTCCTTAATGATAGAATTGCTCAAATTTTCTGAACCAGAATCATCAATATAAATATCATCATGAGGAATTTTTCCGATTAATTGAGCTTTTTCAGGACTTAAACCTAATACATCACCATTATCTAAAATAAAAACATTCTCAGAAGGTATACCACATTCAATAGCTAACTTTTTATGAGCCATTAACATAACATATTCACCATGAACCGGAACTAAAAAACGTGGTTTAATTAAATTTAGCATTAATTTCAAATCATTTTGACTAGCATGTCCGGAAGCATGAGTATCTACTAAAAACCCATGCAAAATTACATTAACTTCCATTTTATACAATAAATCTAAAATTTTATTCACGCTATCTTGATTTCCTGGAATAGGAGAAGATGAAAAAATTACTGTATCTTTATTATTTAATTTAATTTGCCGATGAGTACCATTCGCCATACGACTCAAAGCAGCTAAAGGTTCCCCTTGAGAGCCAGTACATAACAAAGTAATATCTTCATCATTAGCATTAATATTGTTGCTATTAGCTAAAAATTCTTTTGGCACTTTTAAATAACCATTTTTAGCTCCGACTTCGATTGCTTTTTCCATACTTCGGCCAAAAACAGCTACTTTTCTTTTAGTTAAAACACTAGCTTGAATAATTTGTCTAATACGATAATAATTAGACGCAAAAGTAACAATAATAATTCTACCTTTAATTTGATAAAATAAATTGTTAATAGTATCTCCGATTTTATTTTCTGATTCTATAAAACCTTTTTGTTGAGCATTAGTAGAGTCCGATAACAAACATAAAACTCCTTTTTTACCTAAATCAGCTAATTTAGCATAATTCGCTAAAGGACCTTCAGGAGTATGATCAATTTTAAAATCACCAGTATAAAAAATAATATTTTTATTATATTCAAAAACAATACCAAAAGTATCAGGTATCGAATGATTTAAACGTACAAAAGAAATTGTAACCTTTCCAAAACACAATTCAGATCCTTCTTCATATTTATCTAGAATATGCATATATTTCTGCAATTTATGTTCTGTTAATTTAAATTCAATCAAATCATAAGCAATACCAGTAACCAAAATCTTGGGTATTTTTACTTTACGTAATAAAAAAGGAATGCTTCCGATATGATCCTCATGACCGTGAGTAATTAAAAGACATTCAATTTTATGTTCATTTTTAATTAAATATTCATAACTAGGAATTATATAATTAATACCTAAAAAAGAATCTTCAGAAAAAGACATGCCCGAATCCATAATAAAAATTTTATTCTGAATTTCGACCACATACATATTTTTACCTACTTCACCTAATCCGCCCAAAGCATAAAATAAAATGTCAAATTTAGGTTGTTGTTGCGAAATATGTGCTACCATTTGTAAAATTATCCTTTGCTTTCAATTGCAATATTTGAATTAAAATTTAAATCTTTATTTAGCGTTGACCGAGTTGCAGAAATTAAAACAGGAATGATGACAGGTTTTTTTTTAGTAGCTTTAAAAATGAATTTAGATAATTCTTCTCGCAAACTATTTTTAAAATCACTCCATTTAATTTGTTTATTAATGTGTATAAACTGTGTACTTATTTTTAAAAATAATTCTTTCAACTGTCGAATCAGAGGTTCTATTTTCATTTTATCTAAAAATCCCTTACTAACCAACTTAATATTATCGATATTTCCGATTACTTTACGCAAACGTAGATCTAAATTACAAGCTATAATTAAAATACCATCATTGGCTAATAACTCCCTATCTTTAATAATAAAATTATTACCATCTATAACTGGTGTACCGTCAATTAAAATTTCACCTAAATTTTTTAAAAAATTTTTTTTAATTAAAGGTTTATGTAAACCATCATAAAACCACATATCACCATTTTCTATTAAAAAAATTTTATTATCCGAAAAATTAAAATTTTGAACCATTTTTTTTACATAATATTGATGTCTATATTCGCCTGCGATAGGTAAAAAAAATTTTGGTTTTAATAAATATAATAATAATTTTAAATATTCTTGATAATCATAAGATAAGTTTTGAAATAGATCTTTAATTAAAAATTCTACTTGAAAACCATGTCTTGCTAATATATCAATAGTTTTATTTTGAACTTTATCAATGCCAGGCAAATCCACAGAAAATAATAAAATTTTATCGGCTATATGCAATTTCATTAAACGATCAGTTTTTTTACACATACGTTGCAAACGATAAAAAGCTTCAAAACGTCGGCCAAACACTAATACAACAACATTATTATATTTCAAATAATCTTTAGAATTTTTTAAATTAATTAAAGTATTTTCGGGAATTTTTAAATATTTTTTTGATAAAGCGATATCAATAATTTTTTCACTTTTACGACCTAAAATAATAATCTTTAAATTAGCTTGTACAGCTAAATCGATAACCATTTGAATCTTTAATAAATCTGGAATTAAAAAAGTAACAATAATATTATTTTCTATATGGCCAAAAAAACTACTCAAATGATGTTCTAAAATTTCTTCTCTTTTAGGTTTTACCAAACTCAAAGCCCCTTGGGAAACCAATAATAAAGCTAAAACTTTTTTACGAGCCAATTCTACTAAAGTGGTAAAATTAGTTTGAAAAAAATTATTTTTAGATTGTTGCATATGCATAGCGCTCATATATATAATCATTCCTGAAGAGGTTTCAAAAGCTAAACCTAAAGTACCTGGTAAAAAATGAGATATTCCGAAAACAAAAATTTTAATATTATCAATAGTAATTTTCATATCATCTTTTATCATATTAAACGATAAAAAAGATAAATCTATATTTGCTTGTTTTAAATTAAATTTAATCACTTCCATAGTAAAATCTGAAGTATAAATAGGAATGGACCATTCTTTTATGAAATATACTAAAGCTCCTGAATAAGTTTCTAAAGCTGAAGTAATAAAAATACCTTTAATTTGCCCTTTAATAGATTCTAATTTATGATATTCCGGTAAAATAGCATCAATACCATTTACTAATACACTAGGATATTTTAAACCAGCATCTAAAATAAAATAAGAAGAATTGATTTTTAAGAGGTAAAAATTTTTCCCATTCTCCCCTATACCTCCTAAAGCGAAAAAATTAATTTCTTGCATTTTTTTAATAGAACTCCCTTAAAAAATTAATAATGCGATATCGTTAATTGAAATAATTTAAAAACATATGTTTACCGATTAATTTAATTTTTTTATCATTATTAATTAAAGTTTATAATATAAATATTATATTTGTAAAATAAAAATAAATAAATTTAATATGATGTTAATTATTTTTAAAAATACTTGAATTTGGTTAATCACTATTTATTATAGCTTTAAAACAATTAATATCAATTTTTTTCTATTTTTTTAGAAAGTTATCAGATCAATAAAAATATGAAATATCCAACTAAAATTAATAATCAAAATTTAAATTATAATAAAAAAAGTAATTTAGGAAAAAAATTAGAACAAGATATCAATTTAACCAATAAATTTTATCAAGAAAATCAAATTGCTTTTATTCATAAAAATGAAATCCCTATACAAGTAGTTAAAGTCGAATATGCACAAAGAAAAAAAACTAAAATTGTAGAAGCTTATTATCGTTTAAAATCTTTACCAGATTATCAAGGAATTTATAAAGGTAAATATTTATCTTTTGATGCTAAAGAAACTAATAATGTAAAAAAATTTCCTTTAAAAAATATTCCTAATCATCAAATAATTTATTTACAAAAAATAAACGAATTGAAAGGAATAGCCTTTTTAATTATTCATTTTAAACGTTATAACCAATATTTTTATCTGCCTATATCTTTTTTAAATAATTTTATACAAAAATCTTCATCCAAAAGTATTGATTATCAAATTTTTATTAATGAATTATGGCAAATTCCTTATAGTTATCGCCCTAGATTAGATTACTTACAAATTGTGAATAAATTTATCTAAAAGATATAAATATCCATTTTATAAATTAAATTCAGTATTTTCATTAATAATAGGTTTTAAAAACAACAAAATAAATCCAATAAGTGTATTAGTTAAAAAAATCATAATATTAATATAAAGAACCAAAATCCAATATATAGATAAAAAAGAATTTAACTGAGTTATTATCCAAGAATCCGATTCAAATATTAAAAACAAAGAATCATAAGAATAATAATAAAAACTATAAATACAAAATGTATAAGAAATAATTTGCATAAAAGAAATTAATAATAAACTTTTTATAATATTTTTTTTCATTAAATATGGAGAGTTTTTGGTGTGAAATAAACCAGATAAAGAATAAGCCATATATGGAAAAATAAAAAAAAATATTAAAAATAATAATTGCAAATATCTTGTTTGATTTAAAATAAACATATTAATAATAGGCCATTCCAACGCGGTATGAATCATGACATACATAAGATTAGCGCACAAACTAAATTTAAACCCGAACAAAAAACCTATTAAAATTATAGGCAATAACTCTAATTTGATTAAAGATCCGTGACAATCTTGAAAAAAAAATTTAGTAAATACAAATTCAATAAAGAAAGAGATTGTTAATAACAAAGAACTAATAATTACTTTTTTTAACGAAAAAATCTTCATAATTAACTTTTAAAATATACCTTTCTTATATTATATACTACATTTTTATTAAAAAGGATAAACAAAAAAATCGGAAATTAATAAGTATTTTCCGCAACAAAATTACGATAAACATTTAACTCATTGTTTATGATTATTTATATTTATTATTAATTAAACCTTGTTCTAATAAAAATAAAAAATCTTGATTCGAAGCATTCAAAATATAATTATTAATATTCACCTTTTGCAAAACTTTTTGAATATCTTCTTTTCTAAATAAAACATTTTCAAAAAAACTACAAAATTTTTCTAAATTTTCTTGAATATGAAAAAAATCACCACATAATTCCATTTTTCTAATATAACCATCTTCTAATTCTAAAAAAACTTTTATTTCGCCCCATCCGAAACGATATTGCAAATTTTTAGAATACATAGGATGATTAAATAACCATTTAAAAGAATTATATTTAATAGCTAGTTTATTAATAGCAGCTAAATCTTTTTTAGTTAAAATTAATTCTTGTTTTTTTAAAAATTTTTCCAAATAATTAACTAATATTTCTTTTGTCATATCGGGAAGATAATCTTTTAAATTAAGCACTCGTGACCGTACACTATCAATACCTTTAGAAATTAATTTTTGATTATTTGGAGTAATACAACGTATCATTGTATCTATATCACATTGATAAAGTAAAGTTCCATGCATAACAATTCCATTTTTATTTTTCCAAAAAGCATTACCAGAAACCTTTTTACCTTTGAATAAAATATCATTACGACCGCCAAAATATAAAGATATTCCTAAATTATTAAATGCTTGAATAATAAAATTTAAATATCTTTTAAAACTAAAATCTAAAAATGTATTTTTAAAAATAAAACTAAAAATCGGTGTATTGAAATCATTATAAACACAACCGCCACCACTCGGTCTACGAAAAAATTCAATTTTATTTTTTTTGATAAAATCTAAATTAATTTCATTTTCAATAATCTGATTGCGACCAATCACTATTCCTTTCATAGTCCAGAAAAAAAAATAAATTTCATCATCATATTTTAAAAAATTATTCAAAATATACTCTTCTAAAGCATAATAAAAATAAGGTTTATAAACCGATGATAATAATGGATATTTAACTAAAATCATAATAAATAAGTTCCAAATTCTTTCTCTTTTAATAAACCACCAAAAATAAAAAATACTATATTTTATTCATTAATTATTATATCTAAGCCAACATATAATTATTAAATATAATAATAAATAAACAAAATAACCATCATTACAAAAATATATAATGATGGTTTTTTATTAATTTAATCTTTCAGAAAACAACTAAACAATACGGATAGATTAATTGCGTTTTATGCAGCGATTTATATTTACTGTTTTATTTACAATCAGCTCCCGTCCAAACCGGACAAGCAAGTTTCCAAGCATCCAGCTTTCCCTAATTTACTCTCTCTCGAGAACTAATTTCACCTTGCGGTTAATTAGCTATTTATTCTTATCGTTCTTGTTCTTTTGATATCATGTACTTGTTGATTGGTTATCTTGCGATGACAATCTTTACACAGTACCTTTGTACTTTTATTCATGATCCTTTGGTGATTCGCGTTGCGAACTGTCCCAATGTGATGAATTTGCAGTTGGGTTGTTTTGTCGCAGTTCTCACAACGTTCCGCTTTCAAGCGGTCAGTTAGGTGTGTGCGGCCTTGGAATATATATCTATTAATGTTAATGTCCGGATTCCCCTTATATTTACGCATTTTTTTAATTTTATCCCAAGAGTAGACTTCCCATGGTTCGTATTGAGTCTTTCCTTTGTTAATATAGGAGATACCCCAAGTTGAACCTCTATTGAGTTTCTTTCGAACTCTGGCAATCGAAATTTTCCATTTTCTTGCCAGTGTTTTCAAACAGCTATCTTCAGCTAGATAGTTTAGATAGGTTAAAACACCGAGATTGTTAGCTAAACAAAAGTATTGGATAATTCCTCTAACAATTGTTTGATAGGTTCGGATTATTTCTAATTCATCTCTGCCTGCTAATGTTTCGTCGTGTTTTATCTTCCCCCTTTTTAACCAATTGTATTCATATCCATATTCTTCGGCTTTTGCTTGGGGAATTTGGATTTGAACTTTACCGTTTAAGGAATTCTTTGCAGTTTTCCTCTCACGAGTTTTATTGGTTGGTTTAACCTTAATCATGTAGGATAGGAACCTAGTTCCTTTGTTAGCTTTCACAATTTTTGATTTGTCCTTACTAATGGTAAGTTTCAAATCTTGTTCTAACCATTGCGTTACTTGATTCTTAATCCCTTCAGCTTTGTCATACTCGCCTTTAACGCCAATGATAAAATCATCAGCATAGCGGATGTACTCAACTCTTGTTTTTGGGTTTAGATTGATGAAGCTATCAATCCCCAGTTAATGGTGTTGGTTTTTATACCATGCTTTCCCATATTCTGGGCTCTTCTTCCAAATTGGCTTTCCTTTTTTAATTAGTTCATCCATTTTAAGGTCGATGTAATGTAAATATACATTCGCCAACAAGGGAGAAATGATTCCTCCTTGAGGAGAACCGGATAAGGATTCGTATTTGACCCCATCTTTCATGAAGCCGGCTTTCAACCATTTGTTAATGGTTGAGAGGACTTTATTCTTTCTGATGAACCGATTTAAGGTTCTCATGAGAATCTCATGATTAATGGTATCAAAGTAGCCTTTTAAGTCGATTTTGACGATGTAGTCAATTCCTTTAAATCTTTGTTTGACGCGTTTGATGGCGTCGTGGCAAGATTTTTTGGTTCTAAACCCAAAGCTCCATTCTGAAAAAATATTTTCAAAATAGGGAGTTAAGAGTTGTTCGAGGCATTTTTGTATCAGCCGGTCCCTAATAGTAGGTAATCCTAGGGGGTCTAGTACCTTTATTATCACTAGGAATGAGAATTCTTTTAACTGGTTTGGGGTTATAACCATTATTGACGTATTCCTGCTGGTATCTTTCGAATCTTTCTAGATTAATCCCATCAATGGTTTCATTATCAATACCCGGTGTTCCCGCCCC
>NZ_JAOSIT010000027.1:0-7554 GCF_030586975.1 Candidatus Phytoplasma gossypii
GTAAATAAAGATTTGCTAGGAGTTAAAATAGAGTTATTACCCTTTCGAGAATAAGTAGATAATGGTTTATAATTGATACCATGATACCATTATTCCTGATACCTACTGTATGGTTTTGAAGATTTTTTCATTTTTGAAGTATTTCTTTCAAGATATCGTGATTAATGATTTCAAAATAACCTTTAATATTAATATTTTTTTAATTTTATTTCCTACTATAACCTACTTTTAAGAACTACTGTCATTCATTTTTGTTTCCTTTAAGAAAATGTTTTTTATCGCTTGTGTTTTCAATGAGAGAACCAAATATTTATGCTTATTTGCCATAAATATAATAATATACGTAAATTAAATAATTTATAATTTATAATAACATTGATATTATAACAAATCTCTAATTTAAAACGAATAATTCTAACTTATTTTATCTTTTATAAAAAATAATTGTCAAATTTAAAATATTTTATTTATTTTATTAAAGATTCTATTTCTTCAATTTCTTTAGGAATTTTAGCAGATAAATTAATATTTCCTTTTTGCTTGACAACAATATTGTCTTCAATTCTAATCCCCAAATTTAAATGATTAATATATAAACCTGGTTCAATAGCTATAATGCTATTTTCTCCGATAGGTTCTTCTGCATCTATATCTATTAAATCATGTATATCTAATCCTAAATGATGACTAATACTATGATAAAAATAATTTTCAATTTTTTCTTCAAATCCAAGTTTTTTCATACCTATAGATAGCATTTGCTTTCCATAATAATTTAAATCTTTCATACTATGTTCAGGTTTAACCCAATTAATTAATTCTTTATTAACGTTTAATACTAAATTATAAATTTGATACTGTATAGATGTAAATTTATTTCTAATAGGAAAACAACGAGTAATATCTGAAGAATAATCATTAATTTTTACTCCTGCATCTATTAAACATAAATTATTATTATTTAAATAAGAATGATTTTTATGATAATGCAAAATTAAAGCGTTCTTTCCTGAAGCGACAATGGTTTCAAAAGCGTTTTGAGCTTTGTTAATGCCTAAATAATAATGAAAATTAGCTGCTATTTCAAATTCATATTGACATTTATTTAAATTTTGCAACAAATACATTAAAGAACGATAATGCAGATCAATAGCATTTTTAATAGAGTTAATTTCTTCGTTATTTTTCTTTTGACGTAATTTTAATAAAATTTGAGAACTATTGGCTATTTCGATATGTGGCCAATAATTTAAACATTTATATAATTGTTCATAACTCCAAGAATATTTTAAGTTTTTATAATGGTTCGGAATATCAAAATAAATTTTGGGAGATAATAATTTTAATTCAGAAATTTTTTTATTAATCCAAAAATTAAAATCTTTGATTTCCAAAATATTAGTAAATGGAATCTCCGAAATATCGGTAATTTGTTTTTTATTTAATTGTTCATTGTTCCATAATTTATTTATAGGATTAATATCAGGAATAAATAAAAAATTTTCTTTGTTTAATAGTGTTTTTATAAAAACTAAAATAATATAAGGTTGTTTAACGCCCGTTAAATAATAAAAATTTTTATTAACTTCGAAAGGAAATAATTGATCTCCACTTTTATATTGGGGATTGCCAGAATAAAATAAAGCTATAGAATTATTAGTTATACAATCAAAAAAATTTTTACGATTTTTAAAAAACATATATTATAATACCTCTAAAAAATATTTATTTAAAAAACAATTTTTATAAATAAAATCATCTCGATTTATCAGTTTATTCATTTATAATATTAAACTTTTAATTAATTTATTTATTTTAAGTAGTGATGAAATTGACTTGTGAATTATACATTATAATATTATTATATTTAATATAATTTGATCTTTTTTAATTAAATTAAAAATATTTTAAAAAACTTTTTTATTTTGGAATTAAAATTCTAAAATCAAAAAGCGAAAGGCAAAATAATTAAAAAATGTTTAACATTCGATTTAATTTAAAAATTATTTTATATACATTTTTATTTATACTTCATTTAATTATAATTTGGTTTATTTATTGTTGTTTTACAAATCGTAATCAAAAAAAATTGTATTATTACGATTATACTTATACAAAGATAAATAATAATCAATATCTTGAAAATCGTCAACTAGTTGCGAAAATAGCTTATTTAGGATTGGAACAATTTTTTTTAGGTTTAAAAGATAATACTTTTAAAGATACTTATCAGACATTTTTGAAAAGTGAAAAACCGTCATTAGACATGAAAATAATTATAGAAAAAATTTTAAATCAAAAATTAGATACTGCATATCCTTTTTTGATACAAAGTACTATTGATTTTTTATCTAAAAAAATAAATAAACGAATATCATTAATTATCGAGATAAAGAATTCTGATCAAACAACTTTTTCATGGGATTTCAATTCTTTATGTGAAATAATAGATAGTTCTATTCTTAAATTGGAGATGAAAAATTTTAATAATATACATTTTTATATTCAAGAATATAATGATACACCTGGAGATGGTTATTGTTTTTTTCATGCCCTTAAATATTTATTAGATAAAACTATACCTAATTGGTTAGATCTGATTAACGAAGATTTAAAAAAAAGCCCTATTAAAGTTAATATTAAAAATTACAAATAAAAAAATCCAAATTAATTAAAATTAATAATCTATTAAAGATAATAAACAATATGGTTTATTAAAAGAAATGGCGACAATATGAACAAAAAAAAAACAATTACAATATATTTATTGTAATATTATTTATTTGGTTCTTACTAATTTTAAGTTATTTTATCATATTTTTTTTTCCAAGGACGCAAACATCTTCGAAAATACCGCTTTTAAATATTTCTGATAATTTATATAAAGAAAATCCTTCAATTTCTTTTAATTTAATTAATGCTATAAAAGATAAAACCTTTTATTATCATTTGTTTGGTAAATTTTCTTATTTATCGGGAACTTCTAAAGCTGCAATAGAAAAACAATTAAGAGAAAATTTTTATTTTGATCCGCAATCTAATGTTGAATATGATAAAAATACTGGATTCATTAAAATTTTTAATATTAATAAAATATTAAATAATAATATTCTAATAGGAGAAACTTTTTTTTTATTGAATGTAGGGTTTTGGAAAATGAGAGAGGTATGGACTTGTACTCTTCAAATTTATTTTATTGCATATAAGGATAATTATAGCAATAATTATCATTATAGAATAAAAGTTAAAAAAAGATAGTATTATTGTTAATAATTTAATTTTTTATTATTAACGATTAAATTATTTATGATATACAATTAGATTAGTAAATTATAAGATATTTTATTAATTTTAAGTCATTACATTTTAATATTAAAATTTTTGATTTTTTATAAAACTTTTTATTCATTATAAATTAAAATTCATTATTCAATAGGAGAAATAATCTGAAAATGTATAATTCAAAAAAAATTCATAATCAAAATTTCAAACATAATAATTTATTATTGATAAAGATTTTATTTATCATTATAATTTTTTTCATTTTTATTTTTAAAATATTAAGTTTTTCTAATTTTCAATTATTAGGATATAATAATGTCAGACTTTTGGATAATTTTAAACAAGCTATTGAACCTCAAATGGCTAAAGCAAATATTATTATTACACATGATATGGGAGAAAGTTCTCAAGAATATGAAAGATTAACTAATTTTTTAAATACTAATAATTTTAATACTTTAAATTATGATTTGAGAAATCATGGTCAAAATATACAAAATCCGGATAAAGCAGGAGATATTGAAGATTCCCAAATCTTTATAAATGATTTGCATAATATTGTAATGTTTTTAAAAAGACAAAATAATTTGAAAATATTTTTATTAGGTCATTCGCTAGGCAGTGCAATTAATAATTGTTATGTGTATAAATTTCAAGATATAGATGGAGTTATTAATATTGCTACATCTTCCAAAATTTTGAATAAAACTCAAGAAATTTTAGAATCTAACAACATTAATTCAAATACTAAAATTATTATAATGAATAATTATGCTGAGCCCCAAAGATTAACTTTACAACAAGCAGAAATTACTAATAAAATTAATACTGTTACTACTCGTTTCATTTATCATACTATGTTTTTAATGATTACACAATTTCAAGAATATTTAATTAATTATGAATTTAATTATCCAAAACCTATTTTTTTATTGCATGGTAAACAAGATAAAATTATTCCTTTTGAGCATAGTCAAGAGTTATTTGAATTAATAAAAAGTCCTAATAAACATTTAAAATTATATTATCAAGGTAATCATAATTTATTAAATAATACATTTTATACCTTTGTCTATAAAGATATTTTAGAATGGTTAAGTTATCAAATATCTATATAATTTTAAAAAACTATAATAAAAAGATTAAATTTTCTTAAAATTATGCAATATTTTTACTTATTATATTTTTTTAAGCCAAATATTATAAAAACGGTTATTCTAAAATCTTTTAAAATTACTTTTAAATAATATTACCTTAAAGAAAGAGAATTCATAATTTATGACAATTTTTAATAATTAGCCATAAAAAAATGAATTCTCTCAAATAATTATAAAAAGTATTTTAGAAAGTTAATTCAAGATTATTTTTATATATATTGATTTAATTTTTCATTTTTGCGTTTCATTAAAATTATTTTGTGCATTTTTATCTGGATCAAGTTGTCGCCAAGTTTTTCTAATTTCTTCAAGAGAATTATCATAATTCTCTTCATTTTGTTGTTCACTTTTGATATTGATTTCGTTTCGGATTATGAATAAAATAATAAAAATTATTGTTAATAAAATAATGCGATTAATTAATTTAATAAACATTTTAATTTGCTCCTGAAAAAAATAATATTTTTAAAAAAACATTTATTCTAGTATACTAAAAATATCTTAAAAAAAATTTAAATATAAATTTGAAATTTATTTTTATATATGGGAATAATCATTTTTTCCAAAAATTAATTATAAAATATAATTTTTTTATATTTTGATTTTGTTATAAAAAATACTTTATATGTAACTAAGATTATATATCTTGCTCTCTAAAAGATATTGGAGAAATAATTTTCAAAAATTTATTATATTTTTGTCACAGCAAAAAAAGGAGAATTACAAATATTTTATGATAATATCTAACTTTATCAAAACTATTATGGAACAAGATTTAAAACAAAATAAAATATCTGAAATTATTACTCGTTTTCCGCCAGAACCAAACGGTTTTTTACATTTAGGTCATGCTCGGGCAATTATTATTAATTTTGAATTAGCTAAATATTTTCAAGGAAAAACCTATTTAAGATATGATGATACTAAC
Source organism: Candidatus Phytoplasma gossypii (assembly GCF_030586975.1). Taxonomy (NCBI): domain Bacteria; kingdom Bacillati; phylum Mycoplasmatota; class Mollicutes; order Acholeplasmatales; family Acholeplasmataceae; genus Candidatus Phytoplasma; species Candidatus Phytoplasma gossypii. The sequence goes on from NZ_JAOSIT010000027.1 coordinate 5,368, forward strand.
CCTATACGCGAAAACCCTATTTATATTGAAAATATAGAAAAAGACGTACATTGGTTAGGGTATAAACCAGATAAAATTTTTTTTACTTCGGATTATTTCGAAATAATCTATCAAAAAGCTATTTTATTAATCAAAAAAAATAAAGCTTTTGTAGATGATTTAAATGCAGAAGAATTGAAACACACAAGAGAAATTCAACAATGTTCTCCTTTTCGTGAGCGTACTATTTCAGAGAATTTAGAATTATTTCATCAAATGGCTCAAGGTAAATTTAAAATAGGCCAAAAAGTGTTAAGAGCAAAAATTGATATGTCTAATCCTAATTTTAATTTACGTGATCCGGTTTTATATAGAATTTTAAATGCTAAAACTTTAAAACAACAACACCATTATATTTATCCAACTTATGATTTTTCTCATCCCTTAGCTGATGCTATAGAAAAAATTACTCATTCTTTATGTTCTTTAGAATTTGAAGATCATCGTCCGCTTTATGATTGGATCATCAAAGAAACTGAAATGATTAATATTCCAAAACAAATTGAATTTGGTAGATTAAATATTGTTGGCACATGTTTGAGTAAAAGAATTCTTAAATCTTTAGTAGATTATAATTTAGTACGAGGTTGGGATGATCCGCGCATGCCTACTTTAATAGGATTACGTAATCGTGGATTCACACCTTCGGCGATTAAGAATTTTATTTTAGAAGCAGGTCTTTCCAAAATAAATAGTAATATTGATAAAAGTATGTTAGATGCTTGTTTAAGAAGTGATTTACAATTAAAAACTAAAACTATTATTGCTATTATAAAACCTTTAAAAATAACGATTACTAATTATCCCGAAAATCAAATAGAATCTCGCGAAATTTCTTATTATAAAAATAGCGAAAAAACCAAAAGAAAAGTTTTTTTTTCACGTCAAATATATATAGAACGCAGCGATTTTCAAATAAATAAACCTAATCAAGATTTTAAAAGATTATTTTTGCACGGAGAAGTTAGATTATTATATTTTTATTTTATTAAAGCGTATAAAATAATAACGAATAATTTTGGAGAAATTACAGAAATTTTAGCTACCTACGATCCGATGACCAAAAGTGGTAGCGGTTTTAACCAACGAAAACCTAACGGTACTATTCATTTTTTAACTATAGAAAAATCTTCAGAAGCAACTTTTAATTTCTATTATGATTTATTATTAAAAGATAATAATCAAGAGAATTATCAAAAGTCTAAAGAAATAAAATATTTATTTAATTTTAACTCTTGGAAGCAATATAAAGGTTTTATAGAAAGCAATTTAGATTGTAAAAATAATTTAGAAAAATTCCAATTCATTAGACATGGTTTTTTTAATTTAGAATATCAAAAAAACGAAATAAAAAACTTTAATGAAATCGTAGCTTTAAAAAATAATAAAAAATATTAGATTTAATTGGAACTAATTAAACAAATACTATTATTTAAAAAAACTCTCAGAATATTATATTAACTTGATTAAAGTTTTTTTATATTCTGAGAGATTATTTATTTGATAAGAATATTTCAATTAAGCAATAACACCGAATAATTATCTATGACTTAAAATTGAAATATTCCATGCTAATATACCTGGGGTTTGGGTGACAAATTTATAAAGCATTCCCCAATTATAACTCAATATTAATTTAGTTGCAGCTTCGATGATGTATTGCGAACAAATAGATAAAAGTTGATTATTCAAAATTGCTTCTTGTAAATTAGGATTTGTCACTGAAGAAGATTGATTTGCTTGTATTTGTGATTCTAGAATATTTTTAAATGCTTGATTAATATCATTAATTTCTTGAAGATCTGAAGGATTTTCATAAAAAGCTTGGTTTAGATCCGATATCTTGTCTAAACCATCAAAACAAACTTTTTTTTCTAAATCCGGATCTGGGTCTCCGTTTAAATTAGACTTATTATTGTCCAAAATGTTTCGTAAGAATTCTAATTTTTGTTGATCGCTAAGATTTAGAATATCTTTATGAGATGAAGTCAACGATTTAGAAACTAATTCCTCATTTTGCGGTGCGGATAAACCCTGAAAGGAGATGGTCGGTCCGGCAGACGAAAGAATACCAGATTACAGCAGACCATAAAAGCGGGTTGCGACAAAAGCAAATTAGTCAAGAAGAAGCCGCCACCAAATAATTCT
>NZ_JAOSIT010000028.1:0-7438 GCF_030586975.1 Candidatus Phytoplasma gossypii
ATAGGAAATTCCCCAAGTTGAACCTGTCTTCAGTTTCTTTCGAACTCTGGCAATCGACGTTTTTCGTTTTCTTGCCAGCGTTTTCAAACAGCTATATTCCGCTAGATAGTTTAGATAGGTTAAAACATCGAGATTGTTAGCCAAACAAAAGTATTGAATAATTCCTCTAACGATTGTTTTGTAGGTCCGGATTATCTCTAATTCGTCTCGATCCGCTAATGTTTCGTCGTGTTTCACCTTCCCCACTTTTAACCAATTATATTCGTGTCCATATTCCTTGGCTTTCGCTTGGGGAATCTGGATTTGAACTTTACCGTTGAAGGAATTCTTTGTGGATTTCCTTGTACGGGTTTTATTGGTGGGATTTACCTTTACCATGTAGGATAGAAACCTAGTTCCTTCACTGGCTTTAACAATCGTTTGACTTATTCTTACTGATAGTAAGTTTTAAATCTTGTTCTAGCCATTGCGTTACTTGATTCTTAATCCCCTCGGATTGGTCATACTCGCCTTTGACGCCAATGATAAAATCATTAGTGTAACGGATGTATTCGATTCTAGGTTTTGGATTTAGATTGATATACCTATCAATCCCCAGCATATGGTGCTGGTTAGAACCTGTTATTCATTTATTGCTGGAGTTCTCTTTTTAAAGAGTAACCATTTGATGAACAATATTGAATTTATTCAATGTTCGTGAAAGTTTAGTTTCTAGTGAAACCGTTGTTGGCATCATTTATCAACCCCCTTTCTTGATACCATTGAATAAATAGTAAATTACTTTCTTCTAAGTCATTAACTCTCTTCTCGGTAAGCTACTAAATTATTCCAAATTTAGGTTTTACCCTTACGACTACGACTACTCAGAAGATGCTTTATCCTTGACCGTTCGGGCTTTTATTTCCGGATTAGTAAAATTAATTACTGGGTTTTAGGATTCTCCAAGTTACACTAAATTTCGACTTTAATTCTTTAGGGGAAGTACCCTCTTTTTTGGAGGCTCCAGGTTCTTTGATTGATAAACTACTCAATACTGAAGTTATGTATTAGTAGACTCCGGACTGTCGGTTTTTAAGCAACTTCCGAGAAAGGTTTTCTATTTAGACCATTTCAGGCTTCTCCATCGAATTATTCGGTGGCGGGGGTCGTCTTGACTAATTTGCTTTCGTCGTAACTCGCTTTTACGGTCTGCTGTAATCTGACATTCTTTCGTTTGTTAGACCGGCCATCTCCTTTCCGAGTTTATCAGTCCTGGCTATTGGTTAGATAGCGCGAAATTTAGGCCTCTTTGGCGCCCATAATGATTATCTTATTGTTAGGAACCAACAATTATTATCATGATTCATAATTAAAAAAATCGTTATAGTATTAGCGTCTTTCTTTTCTTCAGAATCAAAAGAAGAATAATTTAGGTTTTTTCAAACTTTAAACATTTTTTATTCTTTTTAAAAAATAAAAAAGCCCCCCCTAATAAGTTGATCTTAAATGATTTATTAATAAGTTATTTAGTTGTATTATTTTTAATAATTATTTAATTTTTAAATATAAAGATCCTAAACATTTTTTAAAAGACGACAAAGACTATCTATTATCTTGGCGAGGCTTTTGTTCATAATTCTGATTTTGAATTGACTGATTTCCATCTTCACTTTAATCCTTTTCGAAAAACTTTATTAACTTTATCAAGATAAATATAACTACGATAAAGTCAAAGAAGATGAATATAATAAAAGAACCATACTTGAATGGTAGAATGGTAATAAAATTTAACAATTTCCAATACGTTAAATTTTAAGAAATAAAAACAAAAGGAGATTTCATATAATGTTTAAATTAAAACCCAATTTATTATTTTTTAAATTCGTTTTATTTATTAATTTAGGATTTTTTTTAATTATTCATAATAATTTCGTTATGGCTATGGAAGATTTATCTCATGAAGAAATTCAAGAAATTAAAGAGACAGAGTCAGAAGAAAATGAAGCATTAACAAGTACTATAAGCAAATCAAATATCATGACTAAACAAAAATTTGTGTCTTTGCATGAAATAGGACATGCTGTAGTTGCTTTTGAATTGAACCGAAGAAATAGAGAATTTTCAGATCTCATAAAATTTCGAAGAATAGAATTAAAAGAAGATGATAAAAAAATTGATGGTAGCACCGATTTTTATTTTGATAGAGACAGTGCGTTTGGACATTTATTTGCATTATCGGTTTATTATGGCGGTTTAGAAGCGGAAAAAATCATTTCAACACCTATAGAACAAATTAAAAGTAGAGGTGAACATGATGAACAAGATATTGAAAAAACAGTTGAATATATCATACAAAGAGGATGGTTTCTAGGAGATTTATATTTATCAACAGATTCATTAGAAATAAGAAAAGATAAAATAAAAAATATTGCTCAACAAAAAACACAAGAAATAATTCAACAATATCAAGAATTTTTATCTCCTCTTGCCGATGAATTATTAAAAAGAGAAATTATCGAAAGTGAAGAATTTCGAAGCTTATTAAAAGAATTAATTGATCAAAGAAAACCTTTTCAAAAATCAGAACAATCAGAAACAATTGAAAAATCCAATTATAATATTCGAAAATCTAAATGTGATTGTGTTATTTTATAAAAACTAATTATTAAGTTAGTCTTTTGTTATTTCCAAGACTAAAAAATAATTTCCTGTTTTTTCCAAAAATATTTTTAGAAAAGTTGACAATTAACTTTTTATCATTTTTTAAAAAATAAAAAAAATCAACTGATAAGTTGATTTTAATGATTATTAATTAATTATTTAGTTGTAATACTTTTGAAGTGTGGTGCGCGGCCGTATTGTCCCATTATTTTTTCTGTTTATGCTGAGACTTTAAAACAAGAATTGTCAAAAAAACAATATCATTTTGATTTGAGTTCGCGAATGATGCATTTTCCTATTACCGAAATTATTAAAAGCTTTATTTTCATTATTTGATAGCTTTTAATTTTTTGCAAAAAAGATTATAATACACATATACATTGTTCACTTATCCTTGTTTTTTAATAAATAAAAAAAGAGGTAAAATAATGAATTTAAAAATTTTTCCAATATCTATTATGTTTTTTTTAACTTTAATTTTTTCTAAAAATTATTGCGTTTATGGTTGTGATAAGAAAAATTTATTATCAGCATCAGAAAGCAATTTATATCAGCAAAATTCTGAAAAAAATATCTATCAAAAAAGTTCTGAAGAATATTATATTGCCCTTAAAGAAAAAATTTTAGATGTCGCTAAAGAAGCATTAGAACAAACAGTGCAAGAAAATTATTTGCCTCTTTTTTTTGATGAATCTAAAACCGATGAAGAAATTGTAAAAAATTTGCAAGACATCAGTGAAAAAACTCTTATTGGATTTATGAGGGCGCCAAAGAGGCCTAAATTTCAAGCTATTTAACCAATAGCCAGGGCAGATAAACCCTGAAAGGAGATGGTCGGTCTAACAAACGAAAGAACGCTAGATTAAAGCAGACCATAAAAGCGGGTTGCGATAAAAGCAAACTAGTCAAAAAGACCTCGCCACCAAATAATTCTATGGAGAAGCCTGAGATGGCCTAAGAAGGAAAATGATGTAATACCAAAACCTGTTCGGAAGTTGCTTATACGAACAGTCCAGAGTCTACTAATATAATTCATAAGTATTGAGTAGTTTATCGAATAAAGAAACCTGGAATCAGCCTCCTAAAGAGGAATACTTCACCTAAAGAATTAAGGTAGAAATTTAGCGTAACTTGGAGAATCCTAAAACTAAGTAATTAAATTTACTAATCCGGGAATTAAAGTCTGGATGGTCAAGGATAAAGAATCTTCTTAGTAGTCGTAGGGGTAAACCTAAATTTGAAATAATTTAGACAATCGTCCTACCAAGAAGAGAGTTAATCACTCTTATAGGGCGAAAGAAGAAAGTAATTTACTATTTATTCAATGGTATCAAGGAAGGAGTTGATATACTATGTCAACAACTGTTTCACTAGAAACTAAACTTTCGCGAACATTGGATAAAATTCAATATCGTTCATCAAATGGCTACTCGTTAAAAAAGAGCTGCAACAAGGGATGAATAATTTCTATAACACGTTAACAGCATTCAACAGAATCGCTGCTAATAAAGGAGCGGGTACGCCAGGTGTTGACAATGAAACCATTGATGGGATTAATCTAGAAAAACTGGAAAAATACCATCAGGAATACGTCAATAATGTTTATAACCCCAAACCAGTTAAAAGAATTCTCATTCCGAGTGATAACAAAAGAACTAGACCCTTGGGATTACCGACCATCAAAGATCGGTTGATACAAAAATGCCTGGAACAACTCCTAGCCCCCTATTTTGAAAATATCTTTTCAGAATGGAACTTTGGATTTAGAACCAAAAAATCCTGCCATGACGCTATCAAACGTGTCAAACAAAGATTTAAAGGGATTGACTATATTGTCAAAATTGACTTAAAAGGTTACTTCGATAACATCAATCATGAAATTCTCATGAGAACCTTAAATCGGTTCATCAAAAAGAGTAAAACCCTCTCAACCATTAACAAATGGCTAAAAGCGGGCTTCATGAAAGATGGAATCAAATACGAATCTTTATCAGGCTCTCCTCAAGGAGGAATCATTTCCCCTCTATTGGCGAATGTATATTTACATTACATGGACCTGAAAATGGAGGAACTGATCAAAGAAGGAAAACCAATTAAGAAAGGAAACCCAGAATATGGTAAAGCATGGCGTAAAAACCAACACCACAAACTGGGGATCGATAAGTATATCAATCTAAACCCGAAGACAAGAGTTGAGTACATCCGTTATGCTGATGATTTTATCATTGGCGTTAAAGGTGAATATAACAAAGCCGAAAAGATTAGAAATCAAGTAGTCCAATGGCTAGAACAAGACCTGAAACTTATTGTTAATAGGGACAAATCGAAAATTGTGAAAGCTAACAAAGGAACTAGGTTTCTATCCTACATGATTAAGGTAAACCCCACCAATAAAACCCGTAAAGGGAAGACCACGCGGAATTCCTTAAACGGTAAAGTTCAAATCCAAATTCCCCAAGCGAAAGTCAAGGAATACGGACACAAATACAATTGGTTAAAAAAAGGGAAGGTAAAACACGACGAAACATTAGCGGATAGAGATGAATTAGAAATAATTCGGACTTATAAAACAATTATTAGAGGAATTATCCAATACTTTTGTTTAGCTAATAATCTCGGTGTTTTAACCTATTTAAACTATCTAGCTGAATATAGCTGTTTGAAAACACTGGCAAGGAAACGGAAAACGTCAATTGCTAGAATCCGAAAGAAACTCAATACAGGTTCAACCTGGAGTATTTCCTATATTAACAAAGGAGAAACCCTATATGAACCTTGGGTTGTCTACTCTTGGGATAAAATCAAGAAAATGCGTAACTACAAGGGAAATCCTGATATTACCATTAATAGATTTATATTCCAAAGTCGCACGTATCTAACTGACCGCTTGAAAGCGGAACGTTGTGAGAACTGTGACAAAACAACCCAACTGCAAATTCATCACATTGGCACGGTCCGCAACGCGAACCACCAAAGTATCATGAATAAGAGAACAAAGGTATTATGTAAAGATTGTCATCGCAAGATAACCAATCAACAAATACATGATATCAGAAAGAATAGAACGATAAGAATAAATAGCTAATCAACTGCAAAGGGAAATTAGTTCTCGCAAGAGAGTAAATTAGGGAAAGCCGGATGCTTGGAAACTTGCTTGTCCGGTTTGGACGGGGGCTGATTGTAAATAAAACAGCAAATACAAATCGCTGCATAAAACGCAATTAATCTATCCGTATATGAAAATTATGAAAATCGGAATCAAAATATTTTCGAATTTTTTGTAAATTTAGAAATTGATGCTTATTATGAAGAATTTAAAGAAACAATTTTAGATGTTTACGATACTAAAGTTAAAAATTCGTTTCAAAAAAATTTTATTTCAAGAATTATTTTTAGTAAAACTAAAACTGATGCGGAAATTATGGAATTATTGAGAAGTAGAGGTGGACAATGTTTTTGTTTGTCTCTGATAAGTGGTAATCAATTTGAAATTTTCCGCGACCAAAATATTCAAGATTTTTTGTCAAAAATTTTTCCTGATTCTCAATAAACTTTGGATAATTTTTTAAGCTATCTTTTTTAATAATTTATCAGCATTTTTTAATGTGATTTTTGATTTTTAATCTATTTAATTGTTAAATTAATCTTTTAGCCAAATTTTGATATTTAGGGTGATAAGGTAATTCCGCGAAATAATGATGGCGATAACAATGAATTATTTAGTCCTTGTTATTAAAAAAATGAAATTAACCAACAATTAAAGCAACCATCATAGCTAAATTAGGGGCGCCAAAGAGGCCTAAATTTCGCGCTATCTAACCAATAGCCAGGACTGATAAACTCGGAAAGGAGATGGCCGGTCTAACAAACGAAAGAATGTCAGATTACAGCAGACCGTAAAAGCGAGTTACGACGAAAGCAAATTAGTCAAGACGACCCCCGCCACCGAATAATTCGATGGAGAAGCCTGAAATGGTCTAAATAGAAAACCTCTTTCGGAAGTTGCTGAAACGGACAGTCCGGAGTCTACTAGTATAAAATCACGATATTGAGTAGTTTATCAGATAAAGGAAACCTAGAATCAGCGAGGTGTTCCTGAAATTTAAACACTTTTTTACTTTTTAAAAATTTTTGAAGACTAACTGTTAAGTTAGTCTTTTTTTGTTTTAAAAGACTAAAAAAAATAATATTATTTAAAGAATTTTTAAAAAGTAAAAAGAATTTAGCAATACGAGATCAATTAATTGAACTTCATCTGCCTTTAGTTAATATTATCTGCGTTGTTTAACCCGAGCCGATTTAGAACAAGAAGGGATTTTAGGCTTAATGAAAGCCCTCGATAATTATGAAGATTTAGGTTGTGAATTTATTACCTATGCTACTCCTGTTATTAAATTTGAAATCAGTGAACTAATTAGAACAAGTCATTCACCTTCAATCTCCCCCCCTAAAATCTCATCAACGTTAGTTAAAACAAATTCATCATGAACTTTTTTAAAAAAATGAAAACGAAATTAAGTGCCACTAAATTTCCAATTATTCATTTCAGTTTTTTTGGGAAGGTTCCTTTAGGAAATATCAAAGATATTATCAAAGATATTATCAAAGATATTATCAAAGATATTATACCAACACAGAAATTATTGAAAAACTTAATTTATCTTTAAGACAAATCGAAAATATGAAAGGACAAGCAATATATAGAAAAAAAGAATAAACGATCATGATCGCCTATTAAACGACCAACACCCTTTGTGGTATCTAGGTTAGCGCGCAGTTGGGCACCGTAACCCGGCTT
>NZ_JAOSIT010000029.1:0-7334 GCF_030586975.1 Candidatus Phytoplasma gossypii
GAGTTGCTTTGGTAATTTGGAGATGATCAATCACCACAATCTCTATTTGTTGTTCTAAATGGCGCCGATAAACTAAATCCAGGACATAATCAATGTTTTTGGTAGGATCATAGCTGAAAGTAATCTTGAGATTGTTCAAGAAGGGTTTAGCTATTCTCATCCTTTCCGTGTAAAGGGCAGGGGAAATGCCTGTCTCTTCCCAGTTTTTGGTGAAAATAACTTCGAGGGGGATTTGGGTTAAGTTCGCTAAGAAGCGACTTAAATTTTCTGCTAAAGTCATTTCATAAGAAAAAACCAAGATATGGGGGTAATGATTCGTTTCTTGCCACTTAGTTTGGGAAATATCTAAGAGCAGATGGTAAACAAAACTAGTTTTCCCTAAACCCGTATAACCGCCAATCGTAATCACTTGGCCTTTTTTAAAGCCGTTAGTGGTTTGATTTAAACCACGGAAGTTTTCGGATAAACGATAATATTCGGCGCGAATCGTTTCTTGGGCTTGACGATCAGTTTTAAAAAATTCAGGATGAATGGTAGCCATTTGGGGGATGGTGAATAAGGTTTGGTCGGATTGGTGGGGAATCCAAGCCATAAATTTTCTTAATTTAGCGAAAATTTCTTGGTAGTAGAGATGGCGATGATAAGGATCGGGATGGTCAAAAGTAGGTTTAATTATTTTTAAGAGTTGTTGGAAGAGTTTTTCTTGGGTATAAGTATGTTTTAAGTTAGTTAAGCAATCTAAGTTATTTTCCACCTGGTCTGGCTCACTTAAAAAAGCTAAGGAGGTTTGGGTAAAGGTTTCTTGAGGAAAATGGGTTTGGAGATAAGTCAGTAATTCATTAATAATCGAAGTTGGAGATGGATTTTGATCAAAAGGATGAAAAGAGGTTTTTTCTAAAGTTAAATATTTTAAGGCTTGAAAGATTTGACGATGTTGAGGCTCGAAAAACCATTGCGGATCAATTAGGTCAAAATAAAACTCTAATTGTTCCTTTTTGTTTTGGTTTAGATAGGTGATAATTTGTTTTAGGGCTTTTTGTTCATTGGTTAACATGGCCACTTAACTCCTTTGGGCTTTTTTAATGATATTAATATCGGGAAAAGGAATAAATTGGTTTATCCTTAAAGTGTGTAAGAAGTGATTAGCGCGCGGAGAAAATAAGTCAATAACTTGATTAATCCCGAGGATTTTCCCTTGGTTAATTTTCTTGTTTAATCTTTGGGCTTCGATTTCATGATTGGTTAATAAATAAAATTCAAAACGCGTATCGAGTTTTTTGAGTTGTTGGGCTTCGACCATGGCTTGTTTATAACGGTCCCGTAAACAAGTTTTAAAATTAAACGCGATAATTCGTTTGGTTTTCGTAAATAACACTAAATCAAATTTAATATCAGGAATAAAGAATAAATAAGCTTGAGGATATAAATGAATGATTCCTTGGTGTTGAAAATAGAATAAAATAAGATATTCATTGATTTTACCGCGAATTACTTTTTGACTTTGGGAGTTGTAGTGGTGATTCCTGAAATATTGATTTAAGAAATGATGATGTTGGATCATATATTCGTGAAAAGGATGATTGAAGAGAGTGGGGTTGATGATCAGTTTTGTGATTTGAACACATAAAGATTGCGGCTTAAAAACTTTAATCTGTTCAAAAGCTAAATTAGTTAATGCTTTCATTTATTTTTCCCCTTTCTCAATAAAAAAAGACTCTTTTGGGCGAGTCGAAAGTTAATTTTTTTGGTTTTCCAAGTGACAGTGCCATCAGGTTTGATGGTTTTAATTTTGCCGTTGCTATAATAGATATATAAATTACCATTTTGACATTTTTTCTTAACGATAATAGCCATTATTTGCTTGCTCCTAAATATTTCATAATTTTTTTGATATTTGCTGACACAGGATCACTTCCGTTTAAGATTAATTTCTTCATACCCCTAGTATAATGAGTAAGATAATGTTGGTATCCTTGGCGCACGGTTTGAAAATAAGTTAACGGTTTTTGTTCGATGAAATCGCTTTGGTGGTGGGGTTGGCTTTGTTTTCTTTTTAAACCCCTGCTAGGATCAATATCTAAATAAATTAATAAATCAGGTTTTTTTAAGATAGTTTCATGATTGATTTGAAAGATCTTTTTTAACGATAAAAGTTGTTGCTTTTCTTGAAAAAAAGGAAATAATTGGTAAGCATAGGTAGAAGGTAACCAACGATCGTAGATAATTAATGGGTGGTTGTTAAATAATTCCGCTTGGATTTGGGTCATATTAGCCAAACTTAAATAAAAACGGGTCAGATAATCTACTTGGGGAAAATTTAAAAATAAATCTCGTATTTCCTTACCAATCGTGCTACTGCCTAATCCTTGATAAACTTGAGGACAAGGAGTTAATTGGTGATAAAGCGTCTGAATCAGTGTTGTTTTCCCACTCCCATCTAAGCCTTCAAAAACAATTAATTTCATTATAGTTTCTCCTTTAAAGTCAATTGTGGGCATAAAAAAAGACCTTCTGGATGAAGGTCTCAAAATATTAATTAATAATTATTTGATTTTACTTAATTGTTTTAAATAAGTGGTTTGAGCTAATTCTTGTTTGGCTTTGTTTAAAAGGGCTAAGTATTTTTCACTATCTTGAATCATTTTCATGATAAAAGTTTGCTCTTGATAAATCCGCACCACATAATAATGAGTGTCCTGAAAATAAACTAAAAAGTAAGCGAATTTTGCTTGGGAACAAAAAAGTTGGCATTGGACTTGGGCCCAGTAGTATTTAGGGATATTTTCTAACTGGGGATTGTTTAAAAAACTAGTCCAAGTGCTAGAAACTGCTTGGTTTTCATTCACAAAAGGACATTTAATTTCTAAAACCGCTTGATGTTGTTCGTTGTAGCCATCTAAAGATGCGGAAAAAAGGTTAACTTGATCATCAGTAAAAATAGCGTCTTTAAAAGGTAAATTGGTTTTTTGAATGAAAAATTCTCTAGCGATGGGTTCCATTTTTTGCCCATGGAGAGTATATTGATTAGCGGTAAAAGGGGTGCCAAAGAGTTTATCATGGACTAATTGTTCTCGCGAACGAAAAGGATCTAATCCTGTAATGGAAGCGATTTCGGAAGCGTTAATATATTTTTGACGATGTTGGTACCATAATTTGGTCCGTTGATTTAAGTTTTTGATGCGCATCATAATTATTCTTTCTTAAAATTTTTTTTAAATAATAATAACAGATATTTTCCTAAATAATAAAAGAAACACAAAAGGTGATAAAAAACTTTAAGGATAAAATCAATTAAAGATAATAAATGGGGAAGAAATAATAAAATAATCGTGAATAAACCTAAATTTAACCATTGATTTTGGTAAGTTAAGAAAGAACTACTTATTCGCTGAAGCAGATGGTTTATCTTGGTTAACCAAGGATTAAAAAGATGCCACATGATGATTCGGTTGCTTGGTGGTTAAATATTGGTAAAATTGGACCATGATGCCTTTTTGGAGGTGACGGATACTTAATTTAACGGTAAAAAGATAAAATTTAAACACATAATAAATGGTGGTTAACGGAAATAACAACAATAAGGTAATGATAAATAAAAGGAGATTATTTGGTAAAATTGGTAAGATTTTATTAATGAACATAGGTTTTTATTTCCTTTCTAGGTTCGTGTTGTTAAATAAAAAAGACCCTGAAAAGGGTCTTGGAACAAAATAAATTTTTATGATAATAATTGGTTTAAATTACCAGTCATCATTAGTTCTTGAAAGATATTCAGCTTCTTTAGCTTTATCATGATTATGTTTGTATTGATAAAGGGATAAAGTTCTTCTTTTTGGGTTAAAGTGAAGATAGAAATCAGTTAATTCAAAGTTATCATTGTGAACAAAAGCCTCGCCAAGATAATAGTCCTTATCGTCTTCTAAGAAGTGTTTAGGGCCTTGGTATTTAAGGATTAAATAATTGCCACCTGGACCTTTGTGTTGTTGTTTTTCAAATTTTACATATAAATATAATTGACTGTCATCTTTTTTAAAGAAAGAAGCGGAATCAAATCCGTTTAAAGTGGTATAATTATAAGTTTTACCATCTTCGTTCCAACGGTCGAACGGATGACGGTCTTTGATGTAACAAACTAAGTTAGTAGGTTCTTTTTGGGTTTTGAGGCGATCTTGAATTTTCATGAATTCGAAAGCTCCGATATTTGCTTTGTTAGCGAGTTGTTGTTGATAATAACCGATACCATTAAGGCCATAAAAAGTATATTTAGCTTTAATCATTTGACATTTTTTGTTATCATCATACCATTCTTCATGAATTTCCGCTTTGGTTTCTTTTAAAATAGGAATTTCTTCTTTCGGTAACTTAATGATTTTCGTTTCGGTTAAAACCAAAAAACCGATCAATAAACATGATAATAATCCTAATATGATCAAAACCCATTTAATGAATTTTTTAATAATAATAAACATGATTATTTCCTTTCGGGTAATCGATAACATATCAACATTTTAACACATTTGCCTTTGAAATTTTCATTAAAACCATTTTGAGAACCAAGAAGTTACTCTATTAACTTTTTCGGTTACTCTATCAACTTTTTCGTTTACTATGTCTTTAATTTTATTAGTAAAGGGTTGAATGGAACCTTTCCAGGTTTTTTGTTTGTCTATGGTTTTTTCAATTTTTTTGTATTCTGTTGTTATTTGGGTTAATTCATCACCTTTTTCTTTTAATTGTACTTTAGTGGCTTCATGGGCTTTTTGTTCCTCTTTAATTTGTTCTTTAAGTTTATTGATTTCATGACGGAGTTCAGCGTTTTCTTCGATATATTTGCCAGAGGCGTTTTCTAAAGTTTTAATAGTGCCTTCGAGCGCTTGAATATGTAGACCTTGTTGTACCCATTTATCGATTTGTTGTTCTAATTCCGCGCTTAAACGGTTAATTTCTTCGGCTTGGGTGTTGATGATTTGGTTTAAGTGGGTGATTTCTTGGTCTTTTCGGTAGATAGTTGCTTGATATTCTTTTTCTTTTTGTTGGAAATTAGTTGTTAATTGATTGATTTCGTTTTGAAGGGTTTGTTTGGCTTGTTCAGATAAAGCTTGATTGGTGATTAATTCTTGATTTTTCGTTTCAATTAAAGCTTTTTGTTCTTGGAGTTGGTTTTGGAGTTGTTCGGTCATTTGGTTTTGGGCGTTGATTTGTTGGATTAATTGATTGATTTGGGCTTCTTTTTCGGTGTTAAGAGTTTTTTCTTGGTGAAGGTCAGTTTCTAATTGATTAATCTTTTGTTCTTGGGTCAAGATTTCGTTTTCTTTCGCACGGATTTGGTTAGTTTGATGATTTATTTCTTGTTGAAGGGTTTCTTTTTCTTGTGCCGATAGTTTTTGGTTGTTTTCTAATTCAGCTTGTTTTTGGGTTAAATCGTGTTCTAAATTGGCTTTTTGAGTTTCCAAATTTAAACTATTAATTTTTTCTTGTTGGAGTTGAATTTCTAATAAGTTTTTGGCTTTCATCATTTCTTCAGAAGTTAATTGCGTTTGGGTAATTTCTTTGAATTCCTCGCCAAGGAGTGGTGTTTGTGGGAGTTGTTCTTGGGGAAGAAAGGTAGGTTCAGTTGTTGGTTTATCAACTGAACCCTGATCAGGGATTGTTCAAGTTACCAGTTTTACTTTCTTCTTGATTTTTTTCTACTGGAGTTATTGTTTCTTTCACTTCATCATGATTAGTTATCGTTGTTTTTTCATCTTTCATATTAGTTGGTAAGTTAAGGATTGGGGGATTTTTTATTTGCTGGGTTAATGGTTGGGGCGGATTAGAAATTTTGGTTTCTTCACGATAAAATTGATAAAGTTCGTAAGTAGTTGCCGCTAAAGAAACTAGTCCTAAAGCTTTACTACCGATTCGGAGGATTTTACCACTAAGGGAAGTCGCTCGCTTTTGTAGGAGCGCTTTCGTTCCTTGTTTAATAGTGGTTTTTTTTCCTTTTTTTAGCCAATTACCCATTTTCCCGATGCCTAAACAAATCCCAATAACACTTAAAGTAGTAGCAAGATAACAACCTAATTTTGCTTTAGGCGAAAGAGGCTTTTTATCATTTCCTGTTATTTTGTTATAAACATTTTCGACAACTTGACGAATCGGTTGCGTAGTTTTATCGTAGAATGATTTAGTTTTAATAGCGACATCGCCTGTAAAAGCATTGATTTGGTGGTAAAAATTAGGAAAGAATTTAAAAAGGGTCCAATAAATACCTCCCCCAATTAAGAAAAAGGGGATAGACCAAATAAGAATATTAAAGGAATTTTTAATTATTTTAAGTAACCAGTTTTCTTTGTTAGTTTGAGTTTCGATAATGATTTTAGGAGTTGGAGTTTTTCTTTTGATAATTATTTTAGTAGATTTATTGTTTTTTGATTGATTTATTTTATTATGGTTTTGAGATTGCTTCTTTTTAGTTACAATTATTTTTTTGGCCATATATGATATTACTCGCTTTCTTGATTTTTATTTAGTGATTGGTTAAATCGATTATTTCATTAATAATAGTTAAAAGATCAATTCCCCAATGGGTAATTTGAAGGATTGAATTCATGCTTTTTTTAATTTTGTGGGAAATATTTTGGGCTAAATTCTTTTGGGGATTTTTTTCGGGTTCGAGGTTTTTGGCTAAAATTAATTTGTGTTCAGCATATTTGCAGGCGTTACAACGTTTTAATTGAGGCCGAGGTAAAGCGTAAAGGCTGTGAGGCATTAAAAACCCATAACCGATCAAGATAATCAAACTGAAATTAAAGCTTTTTTGATTGATTGATTTTATTTTCATAATTTTTACCTCCTTTAACATAAAAAAAGACTCTACATAAGAGTATTTCAGATGGTGAAATTATTTTTGATTTTTAGCGTGATGTTTATCTTGATAAAGGGATAAAGTTCTTCTTTTTGGGTTAAAGTGAAGATAGAAATCAGTTAATTCAAAGTTAGCATCGTGAACAAAAGCTTCACCAAGATAATAGTCCTTGTCTTCTTCTAAGAAGTGTTTAGGGCCTTGGTATTTAAGGATTAAATAATTGCCACCTGGACCTTTATTTTGTTGTTTTTCAAATTTTACATATAAATATAATTGACTGTCATCTTTTTTATTGAAAAAAGCGGAATCAAATCCGTTTAAAGTGGTATAATTATAAGTTTTACCATCTTCGTTCCAACGGTCAAAAGGGTAACCTTCTTTAATGTAGTTGGCAAGGTTAGTAGGTTCTTTTTGGAGTTCCCGACGATTTTCCACCAGTTTTAATTCTTTTCTTAAACTTTCTTCATGAGCTTGAAGCGACTTTAAA